>JAADFT010000071.1 GCA_013152765.1 Calditrichota bacterium
TTGATGTCCGTGAAAAAGCGGCTCGCCTTGACAATTTCCGGGACCAGCTCCACGGCGTCGAGACGCTCAACTCCGTAGAGTCCCACAACCCGACTCGTCTCTCCAGTGCCGAAACCGACCTGCATCACCCTGCGCGGATGCGGGTGCAGCAGCATCGGGATGTGCCCCTGCAGTTTCTGCGTGGTGCGCAGGTCGAACGCGGTGCCCGCCACAAGTACGTTGTTCACGCAGACAATCCGATTGTCTTTGTACGCGTGCACCGTCACCGTGCCGTTCACGCCTTCGTCTACGTAGAGAAGCTTGCTGCCTTTCTGGTTGAAATTGAATGCCGTGGCCAGGTAGTTCGCGGGGAACACAACAAAAGCCGCCCCCGCCACTGCAAGTGCTCCGGCCAAACTGACTGCCAGGGCGCGTTTTGGGCTTTCCGCAGCCAGCGTCAGCAGAAGCACCCCGACAGCCAGGTTCAGGGAAGAAGCCACAAGCAGCCCTGTGCGGGTGCCAAGCAGAGGCATCAGGATGAAGCTGGCCGCCAAAGAACCAAGTACGCCGCCAGCGGTGTTCCAGGTGTAGAGAGAGCCGACCTGCTGGCCAAGCCGCCGGAGATCGGGGCCCAGCGCCCGAACGGCAACGGGAAAGGCCATGCCCATCAGGACTGTCGGAGGCAGCATCACAAGCAGCGCTTCCAGAAAGCGCATCAGGTTCCAGTGCCACCAGGTGACAAGCCGGATGTGCCGCATCGTCCACGCGTACATGTCGCCGATGTGGCCGAGGGCCCAGAGCGAAACCAGAGCAGACAGGCCAACTGCCAGCTCGATCCAGGCAAGGGCGTGTAGCGGCCGCGACAACCGATCCGCGAAGGCACTCCCGACCGCACCCCCAAGAGCTAGCCCGATTAAGAAGGTCGTCAGCATGATGCTGAAGGCGTAGGTGGACGAGGAGAAGATGAACAGGAGCACCCGGTTCCAGAACACCTCGTAGCAAAACGCAGCGAATCCCCAGGTCAGTGCTGCGCCCAGGACTGTACCCGGCTCAGTCTTGGGGAAACAATTTTCCGAGCGAGCTCCGGCAGGCGGACCCGGCCCGCAACCACAAGGGCCGAGAGGCCAATGGCCAGATTCAAAACCGCAGCCGCGTACGTGGTTTCGCGGACCCCGAGCCAGGGGATCAGGAAAAAGCCGGCAGCGACAGTGCCCGCAACGGCCCCGAAGGTGTTTGCCGCGTAGAGCAGGCCGACCTGGCTGCCGGCCCTGCTGCCGGACCGAACCAGCGCCTTGGAGAGAACCGGCAGGGTGCCACCCATCAGAAGCGTAGGTGGCAGGAGCAGAATCAAGGAAACGAGGGCGCGAAGGAAGGTAAAACCCGCAAAATCGTAGCCGAAGTGAGCAAAGGCGAAACGGTAGATTTCGGAGGCCAGGTCCAAAAGAAGCGGTAACAGAAAGGCGTAGAGACCAACTCCGATCTCAAGCACCCCGTACAACAACACCGGCCTCGCGCTTCGATCAGCCAGCTTTCCGAAAAGCCAGGCGCCAAGTGCGAGCCCAGCCATGAACGCCGCCAGCACCGTGCCCACGGCAAAGGTAGTGTTGCCAAACACGATGCCGAACATCCTGGCCCACACGACCTCGTAGACCAGCCCAGCAGCCCCCGAGAGAAAAAAGATCGCCAGCAGAACACCGCGCAGAGGTCCAGCGCCCTCCGAACGTTGAACTCCCACGACTCCCTCCTTTCCAAAACTCCCGTGACGAAAAACCTCGAAGGCCACCCCCTGTGGACGCGCAAACCCGTGGTGCACTTCGACGTCCGCCGGATCAGCTCCGGGCTACGCCCCTGCGGACTCCAACAACACCACACCTTGCCCTGCTTTCGCTGACGAGGCGCCGCAGAGCAAGGTTACAAGAAACAAGATCACCCGGCGCCGGTGACGGAAATCATCCCAGATTTTCCGCAGACCTACCGTTGCCAGCGGGCTGCCACCGCTGCCGGACTAACGGCATTCAGCGGCTTGAGTCTTTCAACCTGTACAGCACCTCACCCGCTTTGGGAACGTACAGAATGCCTTCGTCCTCACGGTTCTTCCACTCTTCGGGATTGATCGTCTTCGGATCCCGGTAGCCCAGGTTGATCCGCCGACAGCGCTCTTCGGGAATCCCCGTGGCCAGCACCACGTTGATCCGCGGCTTCTCCACACCGTTTTCGAAAGTTCCGATTCCCTTGACGTGCGTCGAGTGTGCCATCACGCCGCCGGGCACGTCTTTGAATTTGTCCCACTGCTTCAGGAAGTAGTCACGCACGTGGTAACCGATTTGATCCAAGATCTTGCCGTGCGTGTAGGAGACCTCCGTGATGTGCGGTCCGTAGATGATCAGCTCACCACCGTCTGCCACCACGGGCTCCAGCTTGTACATGCACTTGCCAGCCGTCCAGAGGTCGTCGTACATCGTGGGACACACGGAAAGCACACGGTCGAATGGGTGATCCACGTAGACAACGTGAATCTGTGCCGAGAGGTCTGCAGCGTCGCTAAACGCCTCTTCGGGAGTCCCAATGTACAGCCCGTGCAATCCCTCGTCCGTAGTGACCATGCTCAGGCAAAGCTTGGGCATGTCGAGGAACTGCGCCGCCCGGTCCACAACACGCCGCACCGGGTTCCACTTGGTGCCGATGATCTTCATGTTGGTGATCACGGCGCCCAGCCAATGGAAGAAGTTGATGATGTCGGGTCCTGCGATTCCTGGAAACAGGTACTTGTTGCCGCCAGAAAAACCAACTACTTCGTGTGGGAACGTCGGCCCCGCGATCATCAGGACGTCGTAGTCCAGCACCAGCTTGTTCAGCGCTACGGGCACGTCCTGACGCATCAGCCCTTCGGTGATTTCTTCGATTTCCGAGGCCGGAATCGTGCCCAGCAACGTCAGGGTTTCGGGGTCGTCCCAGCGATGGTTGTACACATCCACGGAGCTGTAGCGACGCTCCCATTCTTCCGCTGACACGCCCAAATGCTGCAGAATCCGCTCCCACGACATGACCGGGTGGGTCCCAAGAGCAATTAGGAAATCCAGTTTGCCAACCCTGGGCAGCAACAAGTCCGTGAACATCCGGAAGAACAGCGGCACCGGTGCCGTGCGCGTGGTGTCGGGGATGAGCACGATGACGCGCTTGCCGTCCAGGTCCTCACGTTCGAAGGCCTCTCTGGCAAGAGCGTAGACTTCTTCCTCCGAAAGCACCCTGTCTTTGTAGCCTTTGCCGATGGTCATTTTCGCGCTCCAAATTCAACCGTCTTCGGGTCCTCTCACAAATTCGCCAGCCAACCGCCGTCGACGAACAGGATGTGGCCGGTCACGTAGCTGCTGGCCTCCGAAGCCAGAAAAACGGCAGCTCCCACCAGTTCCTCAGGGCGTCCCCAGCGTCCAAGCGGCGCCCGGCGCTTTACCCAGGCGTCCAGTTCCGGGTTCTCCTGCAGCGGTTTGGTCATCTCCGTGGCAAAGTAGCCCGGAGCAATTGCGTTGACACGAATTCCGTGCTGAGCCCACTCCACCGCAAGCGCCCGCGTGAGCTGGCGGATGCCACCCTTGCTTACAGTGTAGGCCACTGTGGTAGGTCGGTGCCCCTCGCACATGAGCGAACCGATGTTCACGATGTTGCCAGGTCTACCGCTGGAAATGCGCTCCCGGGCAAACGCCTGGCTCAGTGCGAAGACGGCCGTCAGATTCACTTCCAGAACCGCACGCCAGTCCTCCAACGAGATGTCTTTCGCCAGAGCCCGCCGCTGGATTCCAGCGACGTTGAGCAGCACGTCCACTCCGCCGGTGGCCTCAACAACGCGTTCGTACAGCCCCGGGATTTCGTCCACCCGGCTCAGGTCGAACGGGAACACCCAGGCCTGCCGCCCTTTCTGCCTGATTTGCTCCGCCACACGTTCCAGCGCCTCTCCACTTCGCGCCACCAGCACCACGTCCGCCCCGAAGTCAGCAAGTCCCTCGGCCAGCGTTCGGCCGAGTCCTCGACTCGCCCCGGTGACCAGGGCGACCTTGCCCGTGAGATCGAAAATCTCGCGCAACTGTGCCCTCCTCCTGAACAAAGCGGGGCTGCCCGTCCAAGCAGCCCCGCCACTCATTCTCAGTTGCTTAAGCTATGTAGGCAGTAGACGCCGTACCGCCACCGAGTCCCGCCCAATCCGTGTGGAAGAACTCGCCCCGCGGCCGGTCCACGCGCTCGTACTGGTGCGCGCCAAAGTAGTCGCGCATGGCTTGCAGCAGGTTCGCCGGCAGACGGTCGCTGCGGTAGCCGTCGTAGTAGGCCAGAGCCGCAGCCGTGGCCGGAATGGGCACGCCCAGACGCACGGCCTCGGCCGCCACGCGGCGCCAGCTTTCCTGCGAGGCCTCGATCTTCTCGCGGAAGAACGGATCCAGCATCAGGTTCGCCAGGTCGGGCTGTTTGTCGAAGGCTTCTTTGATTTTGCCCAGGAAAACGGAGCGAATGATGCAACCGTTTCGCCAGAGCAACGCGATGTTGCCAAAGTTCAGATTCCAGTCGTAAACTTTGGAAGCCGAGCGCATCAGGGTAAAGCCCTGGGCGTAGGAAACGATCTTCGACGCGTACAGGGCCCTGCGAATGTCTTCCAGAAAAGCCTGACGGTCGCCTTCGAACTTCGCAGACGGCCCGTGCAGCACCTTCGAAGCCGCCACGCGCTCTTCTTTCATGGCCGAAAGGAAGCGCGCGAAAACCGCCTCCGTGATCAGCGTAAGTGGAATGCCCTCATCCAGGGATTCCATCGCCGTCCACTTGCCCGTGCCTTTCTGGCCCGCCGTGTCCAGGATCTTGTCGACCAGCGGCTGACCGTCTTCGTCCTTGAAGGCAAGAATGTGCGACGTGATTTCCACCAGGTAGCTGTTCAACTCACCCTTGTTCCACTCGGCAAAGGTCTCGGCCATTTCGTCGGGCGTCATGCCGAGCACGTGCTTCATCAGGTGGTAGCTTTCGCAGATGAGCTGAATGTCGCCGTACTCGATGCCGTTGTGGACCATTTTCACGAAGTGGCCAGCACCGTTTGGTCCGACCCAATCCGCGCAGGGGGAACCGTCGTCCACTTTGGCGGCGATGGCCTGAAAGATTGGCTTCACATGCTCCCAGGCCGCGGGCGACCCACCCGGCATGATGGACGGACCGCGCAAAGCTCCCTCTTCGCCACCGGAAATGCCCGTGCCGATGTAAAGCAGCCCCTTGCTCTCCACGTACTCCGTCCTGCGCATCGTGTCTTTGAAGTACGAATTCCCGCCGTCGATGATGATGTCGCCGGGCTCCAGCAACGGAATCAGCTTCTCGATGAAATCATCCACCGGCTTCCCGGCTTTCACCATCAGCATCACTTTGCGCGGGCGCTTCAGCGACTGAACCAGCTCCTCCAGGCTGTGGGTGCCCTTGATCTTTTTGCCCTTGCCGCGCCCGTTCACAAAGCGGTCCACCTTCTCGACCGTACGGTTGTAAACCGCAACGCAAAAGCCCTTACTCTCCATGTTCAAAGCCAGGTTCTCGCCCATGACGGCGAGACCGATCAGGCCGATGTCGCATTTGTCCATTGCTTTCCTCCTCGCGTTCGCTGCCTTGTGAACATCCCACCTCGCGTCGTCAACTGTCGGAAAACCACCCCACTCCCCTGTACCAGCGTGCTGATCCCATTTTCCAGCTTACATCCAGGGATCGATGGCCATCTTGAGGACCTTGTCCTTGCCTTTCTCGAACATCTCGAATGCCTCGGGAAGATCAGCCAGCGGCAAAACGTGCGACACAATCGTGTCCGCGTCAATCTTGCCGGATTCCAGAATCCGCACCGCCTGCGGGAAAGTGAAAGGTGGCATTTTTGCGCCGAGAATGGTGAGCTCTTTCAGGAAAATCTCGTACGGGCTGATCACCACGCGACCGTCTTCGGGACTTACCCCGAAGAGCATCAGCTTACCACCCGGACGCACCAGCTCCACCCCCTCTTGCACTGCGGCGGGATCGCCTGTGGCGTCCACCACTACATCGAAGCCATCCGGACTCACCTCGCGAACCGCGTTTGCGACATTGCCCTTCTTGACCGCCAGGGCATGCTTTGCGCCAAGCTTGCCCGCCACTTCGGCGCGCTCAGGAACAACGTCCACCTGCGTGATTTCTGCCGATTCCACACCCTGCAGCATCTGGTTCCAGAGGAGACCGATCGGTCCCGCGCCGAGGATCAAAACCTTGCTTCCCGCCGGCGCCTGCAGCCGCTCGTAGCCGCGCACCACGCAGGCCAGGGGTTCAACCAGCGCGCCTGCTTTCAGCGGCATGTCGTCCCGGAGAGGGAACAGACGGTCGCGCGTGGCCACCGTGTACTGAGTGTAGCCGCCGGTCATGTGGTAACCCATGTTCTTCATGTTGGGGCAGAGATTTGGGCGACCGCTCTGGCAGAACTCGCAGTGTCCACACGGAACCACAGGATCGACCGCTACCTTCTGGCCAGGTGTCAGGTCCTCAACCGCGCTACCCATCTCCACCACTTCGGCCACGATTTCGTGGCCCAGTACCACCGGCGGTTTCGCAAGAGGCACTTCGCCGTGGAACAGGTGCAGATCCGTTCCGCAAACGCCGCACAACAGAACTTTCAAAAGAACTTCATCGGGTTTCAGGTCGTCCAGCGTGATTTCCTGAAACTCCAGAACGTCCTTCTCCACGTAAACGGCTGCACGACTCTTCCACGCCATCGCTACCCCTCCTTAGCTTCGCTACACTCACCGTGGACTTTCATCCCACACTGACGGGTCTGTCCCGCTCAGATGGTCATGGCCGTGAATCCGCCGTCAACGCGAATGATTGCCCCTGTGACAAAACTCGACGCCTTTTCGGATGCCAGCCAGATCATGGCCCCCACCAGTTCCTCAGCCTCGCCAAACCGTCCCATCGGCGTGTGCCGCATGATGTCCTGAATGCGCTCCTCTGTCAGAATCTTGCGGTTCTGCTCGGCCGGGAAGAATCCCGGGGCGATCGCGTTGACGCGGATCTTGTAAGGCGCCCACTCACGCGCCAGCCACTGAGTCAGGTTGTTAACGCCGGCCTTCGTGATGGAGTACGTGAACACCTTGGAAAGCGGTGGACCAGAAGACGCGGAGGAAAAATTGATCACGCTGCCACCCTCCCCCTGGTCGATCATCCGCTTCCCAAAGATCTGGCAGGCCAGAAACATGCTTTTCAGATTCACGTCGATGATGCGCTGCCACTCCTCCTCGGTGATTTCGAAAAACGGAGTCGACGAGTTGATGCCGGGGGCGTTTACCAAAATGTCGATCCGGCCAAACGTGTCGATGATCTCCTTGTCCGCGCGTTCCAGGTCCGCCCTGGAAGTGGCGTCCACGGCGATCGAGATCGCCTCACCACCGAGCTCACGGATTTCCTTTGCCCGGGCCTCGGCGTACTCTTTTTTCAGATCCAGGATTGCGACCTTAGCGCCTGCCTGAGCGTAGCCCTTGGCCACGGTGCCCGCGAGCACGCCCCCGCCGCCAATCAACGCAGCAACCTTTCCCTCGAGACCAAACAGGTCCCGCAGATATTCAGCCACCGAAACCGCCATTTTCGCCCTCCACTTTTTCTTTTCTCTCCCCCATCCCAAAATTTGAACGCGACACGGTTCCCTTCGAACCCGGCTACATGTCAAGTTTTCGAGCAAGCTCCTCCAGGTACGCTTTTGACCTGCGGTAGGCCTCGTCGATGTTCGGCACGTGCCCGACGTCCACAGCCACGTAGCCGTCGAAGCCGTGCTTCTTCAGGGCCAGGAAAATGCCCTCAAAGTCGATTGTGCCCTCGCCGAGAGCGAGGTGAAGATTGTCGCGGCCATCGTTGTCAGCAACGTGCAGGTAGCGAATCCGTGAGCCGAGCTTCTCGACACTGATCGGCAGGATTTCCTTCTGTGCGTGCTGGTGTCCCGTGTCGAGCACTGCGCCGAAGTTGGGTTCATCCACGTGGTCCATCAAGCGCAACAGCGCGTCCGTATTGCTGATGTTCTCGCCAACACGCGGCTCCATCGTCAACCACAAACCCGCCTTAGCTGCGCGCTGGGCGCACGTTTTCACGGTGTCGACCATCAATTCCCAGAAGGCTCCGTAGTCGAAATCCTCCGGGATGCGCACTTTGAACTGGCGGCCGTAGTTGAGCGCCTCTTTGTACGGTACTTCGCCCAGGAATTCCACGGGCGGGGTGAAGCTGTCGAGCTGCACAGTCTCGGCACCGAAATACTGAGCCAGCTCCAGTCCAAGATCGAAAAGCTCGAGCGCGCGCTGACGTTTTTTCTCGTCGAAACTGAAAGCATCGGGCAAAATGGGGCAGAAGTTGATGATCTTGACCCCGAGTTCGTCCGCGAGGTTCTTGAAGCGCTCCTTGTTCTCGGCCACTTCGAGCATGTTTTTTTCGCGAACTCCCTCCAGTTCCACGTACTCGAAACCCAGAGCGGCCATTTCTCTGAGCGCCTTCATGGCGTTTTCGATGCTCGGGGGGTACCCGTACTTGCTGATGGCGTAGAGCCAGCAGGCACTGATTTTCATCGGAACCTCCTCCCTGGCTGAGCGGTGCTGTTATCGGTAACAGCGCAGGCAAAAAAGAAAACGCTTACAGCGCTCAAATATAACGATTTGGCAACGAGTGGACAAGAAGAAAGTTGGTCGGGTTTACGAAAAACTTTACGCTGTCAAGCGAAATCGCAGCCAGGCATTCCTCCTTGCTTCCCTCGGCGCAAATCCGTATTTTCGCCACAGTTCGTTCGGCACCGTGGAA
>JAADFT010000072.1:0-1677 GCA_013152765.1 Calditrichota bacterium
GAACCCACCCCGGTGGGTTTTCACCTGAATTAGCCCCGGAATTCATTCCGGGGCGGAGCGTTCCAACAACGACATTTCAACAGCCACACAACAACCCGAATCTCCGGACGCGCGGAAGCGCGTCCCTCCGAGCCCTACGGCACCAACACCCCACACCTCCCCCGGCGAGCCAAAGCTCGTCCTACACCGCCACACTGGTCCGGCGAGTTCCAGGATACGGGGCCGTTCGGTCACACAAGATTTTCAGGATTCAGCGCCTGAAGATTTTCCGGCACAAAACGCCCGTCTTTCCGAACCAGCTCGTCGTCGAGCCAGATTTCTCCGCCGCCGTACTCCGGCCGCTGAATGCAAACCATGTCCCAGTGAATCTCGGAACGGTTGCCGTTGTCGGCCTCATCGTAGGCCTGGCCGGGCGTGAGATGAAAAGACCCGGCGATCTTTTCGTCGAACAGAATGTCCTTCATGGGCTGCAGAATGTAGGGGTTCAGCCCGAAAGAAAACTCGCCCGTGTAACGCGCGCCCTCGTCGCTGTCCAGGATTTTGTTGAGCTGCTCCGTTTTGTCGCCCGCTGTGGCCTCCACAATCTTTCCGCTCTTGAACACCAAGCGAACGTTCTCGAACGTCACGCCCTGGTAGATCGTCGGCGTGTTGAACTGCACCGTACCCTCCACGGAGTCGCGAACCGGCGCGGTGAAGACTTCGCCGTCCGGCAGGTTGCGCTCGCCCGAACAGGGGATGGCCGGAATGCCGCGAATGGAGAACCTCAGGTCGGTGCCCGGCCCCACGATGTGAACCCGGTCCGCCGCTTCCATTCGCTCTTTCAGTGGGATCATGGCCCTGGCCATCTTAGCGTAGTCCAGCGTGCACACGCGGAAGTAGAAGTCCTCGAAGGCCTCGGTGCTCATGTTGGCCTGCTGAGCCATCGAAGGGTGCGGGTAGCGAAGCACAACCCACTTCGTCTTGGGCACACGCAGTTCCTGGTGAACCGGCTTCCACCAGAAGCGGCGGTAGAGCTTCATTTTCTCGTCGGGCACGTCGGAGAACTCGGCGCTGTTCAGGCCTCCGCGGATGGCCACGTAGGCCTGAACCTGCTTCATTCGGAAAGCCTCCACTTCACCTGCGAGGCGCATGCTCTCCTCTGTGGCGTTGCGGTACAGCTCCCGAAGCACACGCACCTGCTTGCTGGTGACCAGTGGAACTCCTCCCGCCTCAACCGCCCTGCGGATGATCGCTACCGTCAACTCTTCGGGAATGTCCACCGCCTCAATCAGAATCTTTTCCCCCGGTTGCAGTTCACACGAGTGGCTGACGATCACGTCGGCCAGTTTGTCAAAACGCGGATCTTTCACGGTTCACTCCCTGATCTGGTTCACACGAGACGCTTTGCACGTACGAAAAATGCTGCTTGGAGCAGAAACGAAGATTCACACGACCTTCCAGACCTGGACTGAGACAACGGAAACACACCGCCTTTGCGCTGAGGTTCTGCATTCTGAGCCATACTGACGGTTCCCACGGTTTCTTGCGTAGGCACCGACCTGGCGGCTGCGCAAAGCAAACGTCGGTGAGCAAACGCGAAAACATTGCGTAGTTCTGCTGCGTCAAATTGTGGTTGGCTTTCCGGAGTCGTGGTTTCTTAGGGCGAGATGTTGCTTAGTCTCGCCTGAAACAAGCCTG
>JAADFT010000072.1:1788-9528 GCA_013152765.1 Calditrichota bacterium
CGGGCGCAGTCAGTCGCACGAACGGCACAGCCTCACCGGATTGCGAGCAAAATCACGCCCGAAATGGGCTCCAGTGTCACCCTGACGCGGCCGCCCTGGCTCCTGTACTTCGCCCTTCCGAAAGCGTCGCGGTACTGTTCGTGCCCGGCCGGCACGTCCACGGTCTGCTGGTCGCTGGACCGGTTGAGAACCACCAGAGCCTCAGCCCGGCCAAGCGTCCTGGAAAAAGCGAAAATGTCCCGGGCGTCGTCGGTGAGAAGTGTTTTGTACTCGCCCATCTGGAAAACTGGCTGCTTGTTCCTCAAGTGGATGAGCTGGCGGTACCAGGCGTACAGACTGCGGTCAAACGCAACCGGATCTCGCGGGCGCGTGTGCCCTGGCAGAGGATGCGAGGCCTCGTCGGCGAAGGCCATGTTCGGCCAGACCATGGGCTTACGATCGTCGGGGTCATCCGGGCCCCACATGCCCGCCTCGTCGCCGTAGTAAACCATCGGCGCGCCAACGTAGGTCATCTGGAAGAGCACCACGAGGCGCATCAGGCGCCACTCGTCCGGGTGCGGCTTGCGGACGTCGTAGTTCGGGTTCCAGCGCGGACTGTTGTCGCGGTCGAAGTCACGGTCGGGATTCACGATCATCGAAGCCAGGCGGTCAGTGTCGTGACTGTCGATCAGGTTCTGAAGCACGTAGCCAACGCCAGCCGGGTAGCGCTGGCGCAGCTCGGCCAGCCGGCGATCGAACTCACTGGCGCTGATTTTTCGCTCCTGGTTCACGAAGTAAGCAACTACGGCCTGAGCCCACTTGTAATTCATCACCGCCGTGAACCGGTCGCCCTGCAACCAGGGCTGAGCGTCACCCCAAATCTCACCCGTTGTGTAAGCGTTTGGGTTGATTTTGCGCACCAGAGCACACCAGTCGACCCAAAAATCCGGGGCCACTTCTTCGGGAACGTCTAAACGCCAGCCGTCCACACCGTCGGACGGGTCGCCGTCGCCGTTTGGGTCCATCCAGCGTCGCGTGATGGCAAAGATGTGCCGCCGAGGCCCTTCCACTAAGCCGTGCTCGTCTTCCCGGAATTCCGGCAGCGTGCGCACACCCCACCAGCAGGCGTAGTCGAACTCATTCTCGGGGGTACTGGGGTCATCCCAGCGCTTGATCACAAACCAGTCCGCGTATTTCGACTTGGGACCGTTCTTGACCACATCCTGAAACGCCCAGAACGTGTCGCCCACGTGGTTGAACACGCCGTCGATAATCACCCGCATGTCCCGTTTGTGAGCTTCGCGGATCAGTCGCAGAAACAGTTTGTCAGCAGCAGTCCACTTCCAGGTCGTCGAGTCCGCGGGGTCCTCGGACTCCCAGATTTTTCTGTCGCCCTCCGGATCCGGCCCGAAGTTGTTGTCGACGTGGCGGTACATGCTGGCGTCGTACTTGTGCAGCGACGGGGACTCGAAAATCGGGTTGAAATAAATGCCCCGGATGCCGAGGTCACGAAGGTAGTCGAGCTCGTCGATCACGCCCTGCAGGTCGCCACCGTACCGACGGTCAAAAACGACGTCGTAGAACTGGCTGCTCCGCCGTTTTTCCCAGGGCGTCAGCGCGAACCAGTCAGCCGTCCACGGACTGATCTGCCAGCCGGGGTAATCCCGAATGCCAGCGTCGGCCGGTGTCGGATCGTTCGCGGGATCTCCATTCCGAAATCGCTCCGGGAAAATCTGGTACCAGACGACTTTCTTGGGCCAGTCCGGATCCGGCGGACTCTGTGGTCGCGGCCCAAGACAACCTGCACTCAGCGCCGAAACGACAGCCAGTAACAGTGTATTTCGCAAGACTCGCATCCTAACCTCCCTGAAGCCTGAACCTCCCGCGACCCGACGTCGCGTACCCTCTCAACCACAGCAAAAGTCCCGGCCCGAGCTCACCCGTCTCCTCTGCTTCCGGCCTCCCCAAACGGGCTGTAGGACCTTGGAGCCAACAACCATTTTGGGAACCGGCAACCAGCTGCGCTCTCCGCAGAACCGTCTGGCGACGTCCGCTCCGGACAGTTTACGCCTCTTCCGCGAAAAAAGCAACCTGGAGACGGCTGCAGTCGCGCTTCTTTTGAACCGGCAACGAGTCCGCCTTGCTTTGCCGCGGAGTCACTTGCTGGATCCAGACCGGGCCGCCCTCCTTGCCACGGTCCCAAAAACAACAGGGTGACCATCCCGGGGCCCGGGACAGCCACCCTGTCCAGATTTTCCTCGTGGGACGCCCGTTACAGCTCGCGCGGCTCCTGCAAGGACTGCACCTCCTCAGGCGTGTAACCGAGCGCCTTGAAGTCCATTACGCCGTTGGGCGAGTGGCAATTGTCGCACGTCAGCGCGCCCTTCCGCCGGATGGCGTGACTGATCTCCAGCATCGCGTCTTGCGGAATCCAGCGCGGCTCCACGTTCTTGAGCTCCAGCACCTCTTTGTAGCGACTGGTGTTCCAGGTGTCCACGTCCATGAAAGACATGAACTTGTCCATCATGTAAACCTTGAACATCCAGCCGTACATCATTTTCATCATCGGGTGGCGCATCTCCACCTTGGCGGCACTGTCCGGATTTCCAGTCACGTAATACGTGGGCAGGTTGTAGGGCACAAACATGCCTCCGAATGGTCCCATGTTGCCCAGATCCACGTGCTGCTTTCCGTTGAACAGCTTCATGGCGTAGATTTTCGAAGGCTTCCTCTGCGCAATTGGCCGCATCACTTTCTCGTACCAGCCGGCGTAGTCGAAGTCCTTGAACTCGGGCCACACGTGTGTCGGGTTGTAGAAGCGGTAAAGATTGGCACCATTCGGGTTGTCACCGATCGGATTGCCCAGGAACGTACAGTCGCCGTTCCACCACTGGTAGATGATCCCCTTGCCGGGCTGGGTCTCTTTGGCGATGTCGGTGTACACCCAGATCCCGCTTTCTTCTTCGTAGGTCGGGTGCGCGAAGTCGCGCATCGTGGCGTTGTCCTTTTGCAAGGAGGGGATGTGGCAGGTAGTGCAGGCCAGCCGGTCGATGTGCATGTTCAGGTAGTCGTCCACCTGGGGATTCTGCTTGTGCGGCATGGTCGTGTGGCATTTCACGCAGTTCACGTCCACGTCCGGCAGGTCGTTGGCCATCATCGTGGTGGTGTGTTGCCCCTTGGCAATCCGGTGGCCCTGGGTTTCGTGGCAGTCGATGCACTGCACACCCGCAGCCGCATGCACATCCCAGGAGGGCGAAAACGGCGTCCCGCGCTTGGATCCCGGGTGCCTGACACGCGGTCTCCGCTCACCCGGCTGCAAGATGCTGGGCATGAAGCTCGGATCAGCTTCGTCCACGTAGATGTCGCCGCCGAAGTTGTGCTGGTGGCAACGAAGACACGCCTGGCTGCGCGGCTTCGTGACCGTCAGCGCCGCACGAAGGCTGCGATCCTGCGCCCAGCGGTAGCGACCGTCAGGGTCCTGCACCACGATGCGCTTGTTCATGTTGTAATCGGTCGAATGGCAAATCAGGCAGTCGATGGCCTCTTTTTCGGCCTTGGTGACCTTGTAGCCCGGCATCATTTCGCCCAGCGGCACGGCGTACTGACCGCCGATGTGACACTGACCGCAGCCTTCCGACATGGTGTCGCCCTTCTCCGTCACCACCAGCGCGGCCCAGGCCGTCATGGCGAAGCTGCCCGGCTTAGGACAGGGTCGGTCGATCTTGCCCATGGCGAAATTGTCTGCCAGCTTGCCGTTGAAGCCCCAAACGTTCGGGTGCTTCTTCGTCCAGAAGAGGTAGTGCGCCGAATGTGTCAGATTGTCCATCAGGTCTTCGTCGTGGTACTTTCCGTCGTCGCCTTTGACCCTGATGGTCTTGTGGCAGCGCAGACACGTCTTCGGACCTTCGTAGCGGCGGATCCCGGCCTCCCGGAATCGCTGAATGTGGTCGTAAGGCAACCGCTTCTCCACAGAAGCTGTCGCAAGAGCCGGGTCGTCTGGGCTCAGGCCGAGGTGATCAACCAGAATCGAGTCCACCAGCGCCTCGAACTGTTCGTCCGTGTACTTGGCTGTGGGGAACGCGATCCTGGCCGGGCGAACCTCTGCGGGCATGAAGCGGTAAATCAGCCACGACATGAAGTTCGTACCGGCGAACACCACGACCAGGAGCACAACGACGACCAGGATGGTAAGGCCTACCTTCACTGATCGGGACATCGTTGCGCCTCCACGGTTTTTGTAGATCTAACCTCCACCCTGCTGGCCCGAACAGCCAGCACTCCAGTCTCCCCCTCCAAACATTCGCGTAACAGGACAACCACTTTCACGCATCAGGTTGCGCAAGCAGCAAATGCCGCTCCTTTGCTACGGATTAGGTCGCCAGCCAATCAGGACTGACGCCGCAAATCGAACCTCTCACTCAAGTTCGGCGACAACCCACTCTCCCGGCGTGTGCAGCTCAACCAGAATCACTGCACCTTCCTCTTCGTTGCCGTAGGCGAGCGACGTGTCCGAAATCAGAGCTTTTGCGTTTCGGATCCTTCGTCCTGGCAACCGAACGCGGAACGGCCCAAACGGCACCAGGTCCTCGGCAGGACGCGTAGGTTCACCGATTCTGCTGGCAATCGCCAGGATGATCTTCCGGCCATCGGAAGACTGCCTTGGTTCAATCCACACGCCGCGCGGTGCATCCGTGAGGATGGGCGAGGCCTTTTCCGAAGCCAGAAGCACAAGGTCGGCCAGCAACCGGTCGTGAACGGGCATGGCGAAACGTCGCGCCATGGCCCCGAAAAGTCCCGCCAGGTACACGATTCGTCCTTCACCGTACGTCCGCACAGTTACGGCTGGAAACGCAGAGCGTCCCTGTGGAGCCCTGTAGTGGTGCCCGATCTCCTTCTGGAACCAAACGGGCACTTGCAGCCCGGACCCGGTCTCTACCTTCAGAGCGTAGACAGGCCGAGGAACGAGCTGCCCGGCCCGAAACGACTGCAGGACACCGTCCGCAGCCACTTCAACGTACTCTTCGTAGCCTCTCGGGCGCCAGGCTTCCACTTCACCGGTGAGCCCGGCGGCCTGGCCCAGCCTCCACTCTGGCCTGAGCTGCCCTTCGGCGTCGTACCTGCCGGACTCGAAGCTCATCACTAACGAACCACCGCGACGTACAAAATCGAGCAGTTTTTCCTGCTCGGAATCGCTCAGACACGCGACGTTGGGGAGCACAACCACCGCGTAGCGGTCGAGAGACCAGGATTCCGAAATGCCGGTCAGCAAGACATCAAACGGCACGTGCTCGTTGCCGAGCGCAAGACAGGTACCGGAGAATTCCTCGTCGAGCCAGCCTTCACACCAGCGTTTGCGTTTGCGCCAGTCCTTTTCGCGTCGCTCGCCCGACGTAGAAAGCAAACCAATCTCGATGCCGGTTGCCGGATCGCGGTAGAGATCCTCAAGCTGACTCAGGTAAAATTGCGAGGTTGCAGCCGAGTGAACCACGGCCACACGCGCCAGAGAACGCGAGCCGTCGATCACCGGCTCTGCTTCCTCCAGCAAACCGAAGGCACGGCTGATTGGACCGACCGCGTGCTCCGGGTTGGGTCTGACGGCGGGATCAAAAACTCCAAACCACGCACCAGCGCCCGCCGCGCCAGCCTGCACAGCGCTGACAACGGCCTCCCCTTGCGGAAGTGGCTCGTAGTGCCAGGCACCAATGGCGTGGTGGTAGAAGACCACAGCCGGTCTCTCCGTGGCAAGCTGGACCTTGGCCATCAGGAAGCCGTCCCACGGCGATTTGTCCCAGCGTGCCGGGTGAAAGAACGCTTCAGCCCCGGACAGGGGCTGGTGACGGGCTAATTGCACCGGATCGCGGCCCACGCGCCACTCGCTCGCGTGCCAGCCCCCGCTGTTCATGAAAACAAGCACGTCGGGACGTACTCCGTGCACCGCCTCAGAAGCGTCGCGCAGAAACTCGGCTGTGGTGCCGTTCCGAAACCGAATGAACCGGCGCCACTCTGGATCCTGCCAGTCCTCTTCCCCCGGAAGATCTGCACTGTACCGCTCGCGGTAGATGGCCCGACAGGCGTCGCAGTAGCAGCACCCGGGGTAAATGGCGGGACCATCCAGGAAAACGCCGTCGACCCCGGTGGAAGCAATCTCGCGCAGAAGCTCGAAGAACCAATCCCGCCAACCGCTGTTCGGACAGAACGTGGTGCCGCTGCCGTAAAGGGGGTGGACCCTTCCGTAGGCGCGGCCATTTGCAAGTCGCTGCTCCCAGTCCGGGTGCTGATCGGCAAAATCGTGGCTGTACCAGTGCGCGTTGACGTACGCGACAACCCGGAGGCCCTCCGCGTGCGCCGCCGGTACGTACGAGCGCAAAAGATCGATTTTCAGACCCGGAACCTTCTGAAAGCGGTCGGAGTCGAAGGTGACCAGGTGCGCGTTCCCGGGCCACGAGCCAGGCGTCGCGTGGATCCACTCCACGTTGGCATGCCACACCCGACGCTTCTCACGAGCCGCTTTCCTCAGGTCGGCTGTGTTCCACCACGCGAAGTCGTCGAGAAAATCGTGGCGAACCATCCTCAGCGGATGGTTCCACCAGGGCTCGGTTTCCGGCATGGGGTGCTCCCACAAAGCAAGGCGAGTCCGCCTGCGTGCGAACTACAGCCCCAGCAGCCTCACAGCGTTGTCGCGGAGGATCTTCGCCCGCGCTATCTCGGAAATGGGCAAATCCCGCAAGAAGCGAACGATTGGCAGCGGTTGACGGGGGTACAGGTAGTCCGTGCCAAACAGGATCTTGTCTTGAAAACGTTCGAGCAAGGAAGCCGCGTACCCTGGGTCGCGCGACAGGGCGTTGTAAGCGCTCTGAGCCGAAAGATCAGCGTAAAGGTTCGGGTACGACGCAAGTAACTTTTCAACAGGCCCGCCGGGCACCACAGGTCCCTTGACGTACGGTGACGCACCCTCGGGCGGGTAAGCCATCTCATCGGTGGCGTCGGCAGAAATTTGAGCCCACCAGCCAGGACCGTGGGCGATGAAAGGGACATCCGGGAATGCCTTCAGAACGCGCTGGAACCCCGGGAACCCGACGCGGTCCCAGTTGATGTAGCTGTCCAGATGCATCAGCACCGGAAGTCTCAGTTCCTGACAGGCCTCGTAGACGCGCAGGCTTCGGGGATCGTCTACTGCCAGCCCCGCCAGGTACTCACCGAATCCCCGGCACCCCTGGTCCACGTAGCGCTTCAGGACTTCCTTCACGTCGAAATCGCTGCGCACACCATGCCGGGGATCGGTAACGCAGAACGGGATCAGCCGGTCGGGGTGGCGGCGACAAACGCGCAGGACGTCCGAAGTCGGCACGCAATAGTGCACCTCCTCCGGATTCTCGATCGGCAACACGACCGCCTTCTCAATGCCTAAGCGGTCCATTCGGCGGAGGAGTGTCCGGGGCGTGAGCGGCGGGTAGTCCGTGACGATCCGCCCCACGTGTGTGTGGATGTCGATCACCGCAAGACTCGCTTTCGAGGAGATCGGCGTTACTCTTCAATGCTTGTCAAAATAGCGATTCTTTAGCGAAAAATCAAGATTTGCTGCCGACGCGCCCTTTGGAGTACAGCAGCTTGCTGCCACATTCGGGCTTGAAGCGCGACGACTCCTGTCGCTGCCTGGCGCGGTCTCGTGCGGCCACACCGCCGAGCACTCAAGTGCCCGGCTAATTCAGATGAAAACCGCTTGAAAGTGGTTGGGTTTGCGGACTTTTCAGCTTGCAGTAC
>JAADFT010000073.1 GCA_013152765.1 Calditrichota bacterium
GAAGCACCCGTTCGTCCTCCGACACGACGTGGAGGCAGCGCCTGTACACCACTTCAGGGAACTTCTCGCGGTGGCGTTCGAGCATTTCCAGAGTAGCGTCCCGCAGGGCTTTCACTTGCGTCTCCCCCGCCTCTTGAAGGATGCGCACGCCTTCCTCGCACTCCCGACGCCGGGCGTTGTACTCGGAATCCACGAGGCCACGCTGGACTTTCGAATCCGTGATCGCTACCAGAACCTCGCCCAGCCTGACCGGCACATTCTCGTAGTCGAGCGAACGGCAATCCAGGAAAAGCGCGTGGTCTTTCCGACCCAGCGCGGAGATGAACTGGTCCATCACACCGCAATTCACCCCGACGAATTGCGTCTCGGCCCGGTGGCAAAGCAGCGGCTGGTTCTTGCCCTCAATCTCAAAGTCAAAAAGCCCCATCAAGAGGTGAAGCGTACACACTTCCAGCGCAGCGCTGCTGCTGAGCCCTGAGCCCGTGGGCACGTTTCCAAAGACCACCGCGTCGAAACCACCCACCGGGTAGTCGGCCTTCCGGGCTTCCAGCACAACACCCGCCACGTAGTCGCTCCACGTGCCCTTGCGCGCAAGGGCGTCGAGCGACAGTTGCTGGTCGGGCATCCCGTTCAAACTCACCAAGTGAATCTCTCCGTCGTCGCGGCGTCTCCCAGCAGCCCAAATGCGCTGCTCAATGGCCATCGGAAAGACAAAACCCTCGTTGTAGTCGGTGTGTTCGCCGATCAGATTCACGCGTCCAGGTGCGCTGGCCAGGACTTCGGCTTTCGCTCCGAAACGCTCCTCGAACGCGTCGAGCAGCTTTTTCTCAATTTCAGAAGGCGTCGATTCCTTCATCGGAAACCTCCAGGCTGCTGTTTGGGCAGGTAGTCCAGCTTGACGCGGTGCAGCGCTTTGAAGATGTTCTCTCTGAGTTGTGGCCTTCCACGCGTGAAGCTGCGTACGATTTCGCTCAGCTTGTCGCGCTCGGTGTTGCCTGCAATGGGGCACCCGCTGTCGAAGATGGGGTAGTCGCGTTTGGCAGCGTACTTCTTGATCAGCGATTCGTCCACGTAGTAGAGCGGCCGAATCAGGTAGAAGAGGCCGCCGAAGAAGTCCTGCTTGGGCACCATTGTGCTGAGTTCACGGCTGTACAGAAGGTTCAAGAAGAAGGTGGCAATGACGTCGTCCTTGTGGTGCCCGTAGGCAAGCTTGCGACAGCCTTCTTCCTGGGCGATTTCGAACAGGCGTTTCCGGCGCAGCCGGGCGCAGAGAAAACACGGATTGGCGCGGTTAACCTCTGAGTGGGCAAGCGGACCGATGTCGGTGCGCTCGATCCGGTGGGCGATTTCCTCGCGCTCCAGAAATGCCCGGAGCCCTTCAACGTCCGGGTTGGGTTCCGGCTTGTAGCCGAGATCCAGGTGAACGGCCAGGATGTCGAGCTGACCGCCTGCAAGATGTTTGACGTCCCGCAGCACGTCGAGAAGTACGAAGGAGTCGGCCCCTCCGGACAACGCCACCAGAATGCGGTCGCCGGGCTCGATCAGACCGTACTCGCGGGACACCTTGTCCACCCGGCTTACAATCGCCCGGCGGAGCCGCGACGTTTTCACCTCGCCCCCTCGCGACGCCGCACCGCAGGGTTGAAGTAGCCAATCCGGACCCACGGAAAACGCGCCCGCACCTCATCCAGCCAGGTCAGCACCCCAACCGAGTCGCTGTCGTCTAACTCTTCGAGCCGCAAGGCCCGGATGGTCACCTCAGGATCCAGGTTTAGATTGCGCGCCTGGATCATGTCCACGTGGTACGTCTCGACCAGTTCAAACAAGGCAGCCATTTCGTCCGGGTGGTCGGTAAAGCCGGGAAACACAAAGTAGTTCAGGCTGACCCAGCAGCCGTGCCTCTTGGCCACACGGATCGATTCCAGCACGTCCTCAAAAGAGTAGTCGAGCGGCCGAAAGTAGCGCTCGTAAAAGCTACGCTGGGCGCTGTTAAGGCTCACCCGGATTGAGTCAAGACCAGCCTTGCAGAGCCGTTCCACCGCCTCCGGGTCGGAGGCGTTTGTGTTGATGTTGATCGTGCCCTGCTCTGTGCGCTTGCGCATTTCCCGGATGGCCGCTTCGATGACGTCTGCTACCGTAAGAGGCTCCCCTTCGCAGCCCTGGCCAAAGCTAACCACGGCATTGGGTGCGTTTTCGAGGTGCGGCACTGTGAACTCCACGATTTCCTCGACGGTGGGCACGAAGTCAATTCGCTCCTGAGCCGGAGCAAAACTTTCCGGCGGCTGGTAAGAAAGGCACCCCACGCAGTTGGCGTTGCAGCCGGGACTCGTCGGGACAGGGCACTCCCACCGCTCCAGGACGAAGTTCCGCGCCGCAGGGCAACCGTAACGGCGCACGCAGTTCTCGACCAGGTGACGAACAAGTCGGTTGCTGGAGTAGCGCACGAGCATGCGTTCGGCCGCGCGCTCGATTTCGCGTGGATTGAATTGCGCCGGGTCCTGACGGACGTCGTCGTCCACGCGCACACCGGTGACCCAGAAAGCCTCGTTCCGCCAGCCTACGGCTGTGTACGCGTAAAGAGGCAGGTCGGGAGCATTCGGCAAGGTTTCGTAAGCCGCCCGGTAGATCCACGTGTGCGCTGGGGCCATGAAAGCGGCAACCGGCAGAACCCTTTTGCCCCGGTAGGTCTCCAGCCTCACGACTTCGCCGCGCTCAGGATCGTAGCCGAACGGAACGCGATTTTCCAGGACAAAAAGGTCGCTACCGTAGGGGATCCGAATCAGCTCCCGCTCTTCCGGCAAGTGAAGACTGTGCACCGATTGCCCGACCATTTTGAGCTCGGGCACTTCGAAGACTTCCCCCTGTTCATTGGCCACCACAAGCGAGGGAAGCCCTGAAATCTCGTCCACGAAATCAGCCATCCTGCTTTCTCAGAAGAAGTCCGAACGCCAGAAAGTCACGCCATTCTGCTCGAAATCGGCGAGGAGTTCCTTCAACTCGCCCACACTGCTGAGCCCCGCCTCGTCGGTCAGCCGCTGCTCATCCAGAACCGCCATCATCAGGTCGTCACACGTGTCCTTACCCGCCAGGTAGCGGCTATTCGCAAACGTACCGTGAATGTCCCGCCCCTCGAGAAAGAGCTCCCGGTTCCCCTTCCTCCGGAAAGCCTCCGCCAACAGGGCGTCAAAGGTGTCCACGTCGTCGCCTGTCGTCGCCACTTCAAAGACAAAGGGCCGATCGTCCCACTGTCCCACGCGGATGTAGCCCTGGCCGTCCTCGGTAATCAGCCAGACCGTCGTTCCCGGCGTCACCGGCGTCTTGTCAAGCACCGCCCACCTCTGCTGGTTCCTTCTCACGACGATCGGCCGTTGTAAAGCGTCTCGCTCGTGAAGGTGGCGTACTGTGGCAAGATCGTCGGGACCGACCTCACGAACGCCCACAGCGGGTTTGGGCTGCTCCCCAGCCTGGAACCTCCAGCGGGGCATTGGCACTTTTCGGTAACCGAACCTCGCGTAGAAGGGGTGAATGCTGGTGAAAAGCACGGAGACCGGATACCCTCGCGAGCGCAGGGCATCCAGGACGTCCTGCATGACCCGGGAAGCGAAACCGCGCCCACGCGCAGCCGGCAAAGTGGCTACGTTTCCGACACCGCCACAACGGACCCAGCCTTGACCGATCCGGATCTGACGCGAGAAAATCTGGACCGTCGACAGGACTCTGCCGTCCTCGACGAGCACGCGTGTCTGCCAAGGTTCCCAATCCGGGTCGTTTCGAACGCTGGCAACGAAGAAATCTCGAGAAGTGTCGAAGAAAGCCGCGTCGCAGACATCAAAAACCTGCTGGAGCTCTCCGTCGCTTTTGACCGCACGAATTTCCACAGGTCACTAACTCCCTCGCGTAAAATTTTCTTCTCAGAGAATCACTTTGAGCCCTGACAACAACAAGCTGTTCTGGTCGTACGGGCCTAGGAATTTAGCACGGAGGCAGGGAATTCAAAAGGGAATTTTGCTCAAGTGGCCGAGGCGTTCCGCAGATTCATGTCCCCCTTTTGCCCAGCAACCACCTGTACGCTTCCTTGAGCACGCGCTTGGAATGGTCCCAGGCGAGCTTTTCGCGCACCCGGCGAGCGCCGAAAGCCCCCATGTGGCGACGCCGGGCAGGATCGTCAAGTAGCTCGGCGATTTTCTGAGCGAACTGCCGCTCGTCGTTGGGCTTCACGTAGACTGCCGCTTCCTGTGCTGAGTAGCGCCCCTCCTTAAGATCGAAGGCCACGATCGGCTTGCCAAAGGCCATGTACTCCATGACCTTGTTCATCGTGGATTTGTCCGCCCACTCAGACCACGGGTCCGGGTCCACACACAGGTCGGCGGTGCTGAGGTAGCGGCACAGGTCGTGGTCGCTCACGCGGCCGGTGAACACAACACTGCCGTCCAGTCCCAGCTCGGTTTTGTAGCGCTTCAGCTCCTCGAGCGCGGGACCGCCGCCCATCAGGACAAAGCGAGCGTCCTGTCGACCCAGCTCCTCCTGGTAAGACTTGATTGCCCGCAACAGGTAGTCCACCCCGTCCTGCGGGCACATTTCACCGAGGTAGCAGACAAGGTACGGTTTGCCAGCCTTCAGTTCAGGCTCCTCGGGTAGCACCTTCAAACGCTCGAAATCGGGTCCGCTGCGCACCACCCACACCTTTTCCGGCGCCACGCGTCCCCGCGTCAGTGCCACCTGCCGGTGCGACTCGTTCACCTCGATCACAAGGTCGGCCACGCGGTACGTCGCACGCTCCAGCCAAATGAGGACCTTGTAGAGCAGCCCCTTGCGTCCACCGTACTTGGCGCTGTACATTTCCGGCGACAGGTCGTGGTGGTCGAAGACGAACCTCGCGCCCAGCGCTTTGTAAAAGAGCCCAAGCAACCAGTAGGTTTCCGGCGGGTTGCAGACGTGGAGGATGTTCACGCCGTGCTTGAACCACACCCGCAGCGACAACCAGAAGGTGGCCACCCACGCCAGCATGAACTCCGCCAGGTAGCCAAGCACTCCCTCGGCGTTCACCGGCATCCGGTAACGGTAAACGTGAATGCCCTCCAGCAGCTCGTAGCTCGCTGTGTCGCGGGTTACCCCCTTCGGGGAAATCACGGACACGCGAAACCCCATTTCCCGAAGGGCCTTTGCCTCCAGCCACACCCTTCGGTCAAGGGGTACAGGCAAATTCTGAACAACAATCAAAACGCTACCAGGCGATGCCATGGTACCTTCCGTTGAGCGATTTCACGTCTTTCACTAAACGCACGAGGTCCACCACTTCCTGTTCTGGCCGCAGTCTGGACAGGATGCCTTCGAACTCGGGATCTTTGTGCCCGACCACGAGGACCTCGCTGTGTTCCAGCACCTCCTCCGGCGACGAGGCCAGCAGCGGCCGGAAGTGCGGCACCATTCGCTCGATGTACTCGCGATTCGAGCCGATCAGACGGTCGGGTCGAATGTTCGGGTCGTAAATGCGCACGTCGTAGCCGTGCCCAATCAGCTCACGTACCAGGCGGGCAACCGGACTCTCGCGCAAATCGTCTGTACCGGGTTTGAAGCTCATTCCCAGGATGCCCACCTTCCGTTTTCCGGTGGCCATGACGCGCTCGAGGCCAATCTGCATCTGCTTTTCGTTTGATTCCAGAACGGCTTCGAGCAGCGGCAGCGGTACGTCGCGACGGCGGCCCTCCGTGATCAGCGCACGTACATCCTTGGGCAGACAGGAGCCACCGAAGGCGTAGCCCGGCTTCAGGTAATAAGGCGACAGGTTGAGCTTCCGGTCCATCGCAAAAATGTCCATGACCTCGTGGCTGTCGATCCCGAGGGCCTGGCACAGCCGCCCGATCTCATTCGCGAAGCTCACCTTGAGCGCGTGGAAGGCGTTGTCTGTGTACTTGATCATTTCCGCCACGCGAATCTCCGTGCGCACAATCGGTGCGTCGATCGGCTTGTACAGCTCAGCCAGCACGTCCCCACTGCGCGTGTCCAGCTGCCCAATCACCGTGCGAGCCGGCGCGTAGAAGTCGTCAATGGCCGAGCCCTCACGCAGGAATTCGGGGTTCATGCACACACCGAAGTCCGGACCGGCTTCTTTACCCGAGAAAACCTCCAGCGCTGGGATCACGAGCCGCTCAGTCGTGCCGGGAAACACCGTGCTCCGAACGACCACAACGTGGTAGTGATCGGATTTGCCGAGGGCAATGCCGATCTGTTTGGCCACGTTGCCGACGTACTCAAGATTCTGACCGCCGCGTCGGTCAGACGGCGTACCCACGCAAATGATCGAGACGTCACTCTCCCGGACAGCTTCCACACCGTTGGTCGTGGCCCTCAGTCTGCCCGATTCAAGTCCCTTGCGGATCAGGTCGCGCAGCCCGCGTTCGGCTACGGGGCTCTCGCCCCGCGAGATGTCCTCCACCTTCGTCGGATTCACGTCCACCCCCGTCACCTCGTGACCGAGATCGGCCAAACAAGCGGCTGTCACCGCCCCCACGTACCCAAGTCCCAGTACCGTGATTCTCACGATTCCCTCCTGCCTCTTGCGCCGACTGCGTAGAGGCCACAAATCGACGGGTAAAAGTACCTCGCCCTCGCACCCAGCAACCGGTACAAGAACGTCATGATCTTCGCGTGCAGGCTCCCACGCCTGTCAACCCACTGACCTGGTTCCGGCAGGTACGGCGTTCTGTAAGGGAAAATCTCCGCCCATTCAGCGGGCGAGTCGAAATTCAAAAACGGCGTGGCGGGCCCCGAAACACCAAGTGTCCGTTCGACTTCCGGCACAGAAAGCAGTCGGACTCTGGCGCACCGGTTTCGTCGCCGAAACAGCCCTGCGTACGCGCGTTTGAGCCAGTGCGGAAGCCAGTGCGCCAGCGGCAAGCTCACGTCGTGCCGGACCCAGGGAAACCAGCGGTTCGGTGTGGACAGCAGAATCCAGTCCGAACTCGTGCGTCGGAGCTCCTGCAAAGCCTGGCGCTGGTGCAGCCGGGCCTGGCGTTTCGGGAAGCCCTCGCCCACGTGCTCCAGCGTCTCCACCGTAGCCACCACGCCGAAGACCGCGTCTTTGAACGGCAAGTGTTCAGCCGACGCTACCACCGCCCAGACCTTGCTGTCCGGGACCAGAATTCGCGCCAGTCTTGCGAGAATGCGGAGCCGATGACTGTTGCTGTCGATGGCAACCGCAGCCCTGCCACCCGAAGTCGCGTAGGCGAGAGCAAGCCACCCAAAACCCGCGCCAACGTCGGCGAGCAGGATCTCGCCAAAGTTCACACGTGACGCCAGGCTCCGCAGGAACCGCCGGCGGAAGTACTCCACCGCCCAGGCGGGTTTCAGTCCGGCGTAGGGGCCCAGTGTTGCGCGGTTTTCTGGCAGGAGCTCACCCACCGACCGGTGCCACGCGTTCGCAGTCTCCCGGCGTCGCCTTCGCTGTGTCCAGCGCTTTTGCACAGCAACGGTCATTGAACCACGCCTCCGTGCACCAGAACGCTGTCCTCAAGCTCAGCGTTGCGGCTCCGGTTGTCCAGAGCTGCTCGATCCACAAAGACCCTGTGCCAAACTTCCAGATTCAGCAGAACCCACAGCTCACGCTGCCGGTCCACAACACCACGGCGGTGCTCTTCAACCAGCCTTCGCACCATTTCCGGCCGGAAAAGCCCCCGCTGCAAGGCCCGCGAGGACGTCACCGTGTCAGCCA
>JAADFT010000074.1 GCA_013152765.1 Calditrichota bacterium
CAGTCCGGTTTGAACGTCACATGTTTGATCGACTCGCCCCCAGGGACGTGGTACGAGTAGGTGATGTGGACTCTGCCGTCCGCACCCTGGATCACTGACGGGTACGCGAAAGCGCTTTTGCGCTGAGGGTCGAACTCAAGGTGTCGCTTCCAGCGCCAGGTTTTGCCTTCGTCGTCGGACAGGGCAACGGCAAGGCTGTAGCGGCCGTCTTCGACGTCGTTGAAAGCCATGAGCCAGCGTCCGTCGCGCAGGGCGATCACCTCCACGCTTGATCCGGGATTCGGAATGTCCGTGTCGCGCGCAACCGACCACGTTTCTCCGTCATCGGTGGAAACGGACACCTGAATTCGACCGGGCTTGGGTCCGTCGTCGCGCAGGTAGGCCACCAGGGTTCCGTCACGCCTGCGCACAATGCTGGGCTGGCTCGGCCCAGCGCCCACAATCGGAAGACTGGCCCGCCAGTGCTGGCCCCCGTCGTCGGAAATCGCGACTAAGCCCACCACGAAGCCGTCCGAGTACAGCGGCAACAAGATTCTGCCGCTCGGAAGCGTGAGCGGATGCGTGCGGGTCATCCAGCCGGTTTGTCGCTTCACGGGGTCTTTGGCGGCCTCCTCGATCAACCGGCGAAAAGGCGGAGCGTACTCAGCCCACAGTCCTTCTTCCAGGCCAAGGCTGTCAAAATCCGCCTTGACGGCGTCGGCGAAACGCTGCCCCGGCTTCAGAATGATGATGTCCTGCCAGTCCCACTGCGGCGGCCCCTCGCTCAGGTAGTGCCGGGACGTCCGGTACTTCAGGATGGACTGCTCCCACCTGTTGGCGCGCACCACAACCCAGAAAAGCCACAGTCGCTGCTGTCTGTCGATGAAAAGCACCGGGTTGCAGTCTGGCAGACCAGGTGTGTCCGCCATCAAGAAGACGGGGCTCCACTTTTGTGACCCGGCTTTCCTGCGTGCCCCCTGAATCACCACGTCGTTAGCCCAGCGCTCCCCGGAGCCGTGGTACCAGCACACCAGAAGGTCACCATTTGGGGCTTGCACGATGCTGCTGGAGTGAACATGCTTGGGCTGCAACGGAAAGATCAACTCTCCTTCCAGCCCCGAGCCGGCCTGGAGACCGGCGTACCAAAGGATGCCAGCCAACAACGCCAGTACTCTCTTCGTCACAAGACCCTCCGTGAAGAACCGTGTTCGCTCCGGAGAACAAACGAGCACGCTCAAGCACATCTCCTACCCGCGGCGGCCCCTCAGACTACACGCGAACGACACCCACGCGATTTCACGAATGCTTGCCTTCGTCCGTTTCTGCGGCTTTTCCGGCAACCGTGCGCTCTCTTTTGGCGCTTTTCGTTTTCTCTGGCTCGGTCGCGACTTCGCTCTCCGGTCTGCCGTCGCCACCGGATTCCGCTTCCCGCAGGATTTCCTGCAGTTCCTCGGATTCCACCACTTCCTTCTCCAGCAGACGCTTGGCGAGACCTTCCAGCACCGCTCTTCTCTCGCGCAGTAACTCTTTCACGCTTTCGTACGCGGATTCGACAATCCGCTTCACCTCGTTGTCGATTTCCGCTGCGACCTTTTCCGAGTACGGCCTGGTGCCAGGAAACTCCGCGCCCAAGAAAAGTCCACGCCGGTTGTCGCCAAAACTGACCGGTCCGATCTTCTCGCTCATGCCGTACTCGGCCACCATCGAGCGGGCAATCTGCGTGGCTCGCTCCAGATCGTTTTGCGCACCCGTGGAGATTTCGCCGAAAACGATTTCCTCTGCGCCTCGACCGCCAAGCAGCACCTTGAGCCGATTCTGCAGCTCGGTTTTGGTCATCAGGTAGCGGTCTTCGGTGGGCAACTGAAGGGTGTACCCCAGTGCAGCCACACCGCGCGGGATGATCGACACCCGGTGCACCGGATCAACGCCTGGCAGCGTGCAGGCAACCACGGCGTGTCCGGCCTCGTGGTAAGCCACGGTTTCCTTCTCGCGCGGATTGATCACGCGGCTCTTGCGTTCCAGACCGGCGATGACGCGATCCAGGGCCTGCTCGAAGTCCTCCATCTCGACCCGCCGCTTGCCCTTGCGGGCCGCCAGCAGAGCCGCCTCGTTCACAAGATTGGCGAGGTCGGCCCCCACGAAACCCGGAGTACGCGCCGCCAGCACGTGAAAATCGACATCGTTGCCGATCTTCACGCCGCGCGCGTGCACTTTCAAAATCGCCTCGCGCCCCTTCAGGTCCGGCCGGTCCACAACCACCTGGCGGTCGAACCGCCCTGGCCGCAACAGAGCCGGATCCAGGATCTCGGGCCGGTTCGTAGCCGCCATGATGATGATTCCGATGTTCGGGTCGAACCCGTCCATCTCAGCGAGTAGCTGGTTCAGGGTCTGCTCCCGCTCGTCGTGACCACCAGCCACCGGGCTGATGCCACGCGCCTTCCCCAGTGCATCCAGCTCGTCGATGAAGATGATGCACGGCGCTTTCTGCGCGGCCTGCTGGAACAGATCACGCACACGCGCCGCGCCAACGCCCACAAACATCTCCACAAAGTCGGAGCCAGACAGACTGAAAAACGGAACGCCAGCCTCGCCAGCCACGGCGCGCGCCAGCAGGGTTTTGCCAGTTCCAGGTGGCCCGACCAGCAGCACCCCCTTGGGGATACGGCCGCCAAGTCTCTGAAAACGCGCCGGGTTGCGCAGAAAGTCGACGATTTCCTTGACCTCCTCGACGGCTTCGTCGACACCGGCGACGTCTTTGAAAGTGACTTTGGTCTTACCCTCGACGTAAATCTTAGCCTTGCTTTTGCCGATCGACATCAGCCCACCGGATGGGCCCATGCGCCGAAACATCAGGCCCCACACTGCAAAAAGCAAGAGCAGCGGCAGCACACCGCCAATTAGCAAGCTTTTGAGCCAGCCACCGCTCCCCTTGCCAGCGTAGCGAATCCCTGCCGCTTCGAGCTCCTTGACCAGGTCCGGATCGTCCACCCGGACCGTCCGAAACTGCTTCACCTTGCCCTGCTTGACCAGGCCAGCCAGAACGGTGGAATCCACGTGACTGCGAACGATGATGCTGTCTGGCCCCGAAAGCCCTTTGACCACAACCGTGTCGAAGCGAACCTTGTTGAGCACCTCGGGCTCGTCCACCAGGTAGCTTCCGGAGATCTCCTCGGGCCCCACAGCGCATTCCACCACCAGGCCCTTGCGCAACAATTCTTTGAACCGGGAGTAAGGGATCTTCTCCACCTGCGGCCGCATGAACAGGCTCTCGGCCAGGTAGACAAGGACGATCGCCACCAGAACGTACCACAGGGAAAACTGAAACCGTTTTTCCCCCGGTTTCGGGCGCCCTTTTTTCTCGTTCTGCTTCTTCCGTTGGTTCATCTGACCTCCAGCGCGACTTCGCGCCTTCCTGAGAAATCGAAACGTGCCTTTAGAAAATCCGCACGTTGATGTAACGCTTCGGATTCTTACGCAGGTCAGTAGCCAGACTGTCCAGACTGCTGATGACCTTCACGAGACGAACGTACAACGAATCGTCGCGGCTGAGCCGCGCCAGCGTGCCCTGTTCGTTCTGGAGTTGCTTGACCAGCTGGTTGAGACTGCGAGACAGGGAGTCGACCGTCGCCAGAAACTGTGCCGCGTTCTCGTACAGAGTGGGGTCTTGAACCAATTTGCCTGTTGTGCCGCTCCCGGCCCGCAGGGAGTCGGCAAGCAGGGTCGTGGAACGTAGCAGATTGTTCAGGTTCCAGTAAAGCTGCGGGTCGCGCAACAGCAATGCTGCTGTGCCCGTACCGGACTGCACGTCCGAGGTCAACGACGCAACCATCGTGACGAGTTTTTCGAGGTCGAAGTACATCCGCGGGTCGTTCAAAAGCATGCCCAGAGTACCCTGGCCCTGGTCGATTTTGGCGGCGATTCGATTGGCCGTCATCGTCAGATCGTGGAACTTCTGCGAGCTTTTCCTGAGCGTGTTGAAAACCTCCACCCCCTCGTCGATCAGCTTCTCCACGTCCACCGGCGAGGTGCTCTGGATGTAGTCCCAGTCCTCGAGCTCAGGCTGGTCTGGCGAACCCATCGTGATGCCGATGAACTTGTCGCCCAGCAAACCCAGGGTACCGATGTGCGCCCTGCTGTCTTTGCGAATGTACTTCTTGGCCGTGTAGTCGATCTCCATCGTGACCTCGATGCGCGGGTTGTCGAGATCACTGGAAAACTCCACCTGGGTAACCGTGCCAACGTCCACGCCAGCCAGCCGCACGGGCGCGCCTTCCTGCAGGCCGTTGACGCGCTCCATCAACGTGCGCAGGTGATACCGGGGTCGCAAAAAGCCGCGCTGACGCCCGAGGAAAACGATCGTCACCGTCAGGGTCAGCAATGCGACCACGATCAAGAAACCTACGCGGATTTCGTACCGTTCTCTTCTTCGTGCCATGATGGTCCTGCCAGAAAGTCCCTCACAAATGGATCTTCGCAGCGCCTCACTTCGTCCACGGTGCCCACAAACAGAATCCGCCCTTCGTTCATCACCGCCACCCGGTCGGCCACGCTGAAGCCGGATTCCAGCTCGTGGGTCACCACGATCGAGGTAACGCCGTAAGTCTGCTGCGTCTTGCGAATCAGTTTGTTGATGCTCCGCGCCGTGATGGGATCCAATCCCGTAGTCGGCTCGTCGTACAGCATGATCTCCGGATTCATGGCCATGGCTCGAGCCAGCGCCACACGTTTGCGCATGCCTCCGCTCAGCTCGGAAGGCATCATGTCCTGAGTGCCCTCCAGCCCAACGAAAGCCAGACGCTCGGCTACAATCCGGTCGATCTCCTCGTCCGAAAGATCGGAATGCTCTTCAAGACCGTAGGCCACGTTGTCGCGCACAGTCAGCGAATCGAAGAGGGCGGCAGCCTGAAAGACCATCCCAATTCGCTTACGCACGGGAACCCACTGGGATTCGTCAAAATCCGTGACGTCTTCCCCGTCGATCAGGATGCGGCCCTCGTCGGGCTGAAGCAAACCAAGAAGCAGCCTCAGCGTCACGCTCTTACCGCAACCGCTTCTGCCCAGGAGAACGAGCGTCTCACCCTTCTGCACCCGGAGCGTCAGCCCATTGAGTACCCGGTGACCGTCGAAACTCTTCTGGATGTCGATCAGCGCGATCACGTCGTCACACCGAGAGGATGAGCTTGGTGATCAGGTAGTCCAGGACGAAAATCAGGATCGAGCTGGCGACGACGGCAGACGTTGTGGAGCGTCCCACTCCGCGCGTTCCGCCGGTAGTGTTCATGCCGATGTAGCAACCGACCGTGGCGATCACAACGCCGAAAATGAAAGGCTTCACCAGGCCAATGAAAATGTCGTCGAAAGTCAGGACGTAGAAAACCGTGTGTCGGTAGAAAGACGACGAGATGCCAAGGTTCGTGACTGCCACAAACCACCCGCCAAGAATGCCAAGCAGGTCGGCCACAATCGTGAGCATGGGCAACATGATGACCGTGGCCACGAGCCGGGTGGAGACGAGTTTCTTCACCGGGTCGGTGGCAAGGGCGCGCATGGCGTCGATCTGCTCCGTAACGGCCATGGACCCAATTTCCGCAGCGATGCCAGCTCCCACGCGTCCGGCGACCACCAGCGCCGTCAGCACGGGACCAAGCTCCCGGATGAGTGAAAGCCCGATGAGCGTGCCCACGTACATCTTGGCACCGTAGACGGCCAGTTCCACCCCGCTCTGCATGGCCAGCACCATGCCGGTGAAAAAAGACGTCAGCCCCACGATGGTCAACGAGCGCACGCCAATGGCGTCCATCTGCTCCAGAATCGTCCCCAGGTACAGGGGACGCCGGAACAGACCAGCCGTTGCCTTGAAAAGCAACTCGTGGAAAAGAAACGTGTGGCGGAAAACGGCGAACGCTTTTTGTCTGAGTCTCATCCTGTTCACGTGAGAAGGTTGGCGCCGTCCATTGCAGGCCAGCGAAGTTACCAGTTTCGGCACTGAAAATCAAGCTGTTAAACGTGGGACAACGGCAATGTGAAGAGAAAAGTTACGGTGGGACAAAATTTGAGGAAGGAAAGCTGACAACGCGGGCTTTTTTTCCGGCCCTTGCACCCAATCGACCGAGCAACAGGCCTACGCTGCAGGCCCAGAGCCGCTTTGGTCAGACGTCACACCACCTCGGACGTGCGAAATCCGCGTTCACTCCGAAGTGCCACTCTGCTGACCCGGTTGCAGGTCCTGCGGCTTGCAGGTAGCCAGCTCCCGGTAGAGGGTTTTCATTTCTTGTGTGCAGGAAAGGGCGTTTCGGTAAACCTCGCAGCGCCGGCACTCTTCGTCGGTTCGCTTGCCTTCGCGCCGCCGGATGATCCAGCAGGGTTCTTTCTCCTGCTGAATGGCCGTACACTCGGCCATCGGGCCGTCCGTCTCATCGTTGTGAGGTTTCAAACGCCAGCACGGCAAGAGCGCCACCAATCGACGCACGCCTGCCAGGTTCAATCCCTCGTCGTGGATCAGATGCCGGATGCACTGGATGCGCCGCAGGTCCTCGTAAGAGTACAGGCGTCGCCCCGACGGAGTACGGAAGGGGATCAACAGCCCTTCCATCTCGTAGAGCCGGATCGTCGGCACAGAGACACCTGTCCTTTCTGCGGCCAGTCCAATCGTCAAGACGGGTTCTTGTGAGTCGAAGGCCTCCGGCATCCCTCATCCCTTTCCGCGTTTCGCGTCGACAGCGTTGGTGCCCTTGCTTTTCACCTCAACAGCCCCCTCCACCAGCGCCGAGCGTGTACTGCTCTTCTGCGGCGTTTTCTGGCCTGCAGAGGAAGAAGTTTTCCCGCCACCGCGGCAGTCAAGCTCGAGCAGTGCTCAGACGAAAGGTGCCGGTACCCAGCTTGGGCACCGGCACCGTCAGAGGGATCTACTTTTTCGGACGTGGGTGGGCAATCTGGGCGTAGTACTTCTTGTAATCGAACGGCTTGTACGTCGGGCTCTTCTTGTTGTGGCAGGTCACACAGGTCTTCTCGTCCGGCTTCGTCATGCCGACCGAAGCAGGGTCAATCGTGCCGGCTGTGATGCCCTTCATGACCTTCAGCGACCAGTAGTCCGAGCCCGGTCCGTGACAGGCCTCGCAGGTCACACCGTCTTCCATCTTGTAGGTGGGAGCCTTCTGAGAGGCAGGTGCGTTGTATGCCGTCACGTGGCACACTAAGCATTCAGCAGCCTTCTGCGGGTCACCCTTCACGCCAGCTTTCTTGGCCACTTCTTTCGCTTCCGGGGTAGCCAGGGTCTTGTAAGCCTTGGCGTGCGGACCGCTTGCCCACTTCTGGTACTGCTTGCCACGGGCGGCCGTCTGGTGGCACATCTTGCACTTGGTGATGCCGATGTACTTGTGGACCTTGCCGGTTCCCGCGCTGGAGCTGAGCGAGAAGAAAAGCAGCAGAGCCAGTGACAGACCACCGATGAGTTTACCTCGCATCGTTACACCTCCTGGTTTCGTCCCACACCCACATCAGACTCCGCAGAGCCCACCACTACGTAACGAGAATTCCTGTGCCAATTGCCCAACGTAGCGCATCAGGAGCGCCTGAGGCTTTGTACAGATCTCGCTACAGCTTTTCCGTACGGAACTTAAGAAGAAAGTTTCCGTCAAGCAAGAAAAATCTGCCAAAAATCGGACATTTGAGGCCTGTGGCACATCTTCGCCTGTGCTCCCCGTTCCGCCTCCGCAACAAGTCCACCGCAGTCCCCGGGAGCAACACGGCCAAACGATCCCGCAGGCTGCCGCTACTTCTGCCGCTACAGTTTCCAGGTACCGACAGAAACAGCACAACCGGTCTTCTACCGAGAAGCGCTACTGGCTCTGGCGGGTGCAAAAAGTGCCGCAGGTTCTGGACGTTGTTTCCCCTAAGTCTACTACGTCAGATTCGCGAGACAAAGGCGAAAGTAGCGCGTGGCTTCTTCGCCCGGGGATCAACCCCCCGGGCTTCCAAAAGAAGCCGCCTGCTAAAGCAGGCTTGTTTCAGGCCAGGCTAAGCAACATCTCGCCCTGGAGAAACCATGACTCCGAAAAGCCAACCACATTTTGACGTAGCAGAACTAAATCACCAGACAGGTAGTGGTTCTCACAACGCCGTCGACCGAGTGAATGCTGTCCACCACGACGGACTCGACTTCGCGCAGGTCCTCGCCCTCCACGAAAACAATCACGTCGTACGGGCCAATGACGCAGTGGGCGGACTTCACCTGTGGGACCTTCCGCAGCTCGGCCTCCACATCTTTGTGTTTGCCCCGGCTGGTTTCCACCAGAACGTACGCCTGAACCTTCATCGCAGGACCTCCTCGCTTGGCCGGTTGAGCAGGAGCAGTTACCACCATCCCAGAGTTGTTCGTCCTAACTGCCCGGCGTGCTTCCGCGCCACGTCCACAGGCCGTTTAGAGAGCCACCGCTCCTTTCGGGACTGCTACCTTGCCCACCAGCGTTTTCACCACCTCGGCAGCAACTTTCGCCGTCTTTCTGGAAGTGTCCAGTCGCGGGTTCAGCTCCACAACGTCAAATCCGACGATTTCGGTCTCGATCTGGCTGAGCAGCTCCAGCAATTCCTCCGGTCTCCAGCCGCCGTGCATGCCCTGGCTCGCACCTGGCGCAAAGCTCGGATCCAGCACATCCAGATCCACCGTCACGTACACCGGCCCCTCGCCCGGCAGAAGTTCCGGGTTCGGCTCCGATTCCCACACAACGTTCCACCTGCGCCGCTGAATCTCCTCCTGCTCCGACGTCTCTCGAACGCCCAGCTGCACGAGTTCACGGACAGCCCCTGCTTCGAGAAGCCGGGCAGCTGTGCAGGCATGCGAGTAGCGATCACCGAGAAAATCCGGGTACAGGTCGGCGTGTCGGTCAATCCAGAGCAGCCTCACCGGACCGTGAACTGCGGCTACGGTGCGAACGGTCGGAAGTGTAAGCGAGTGATCACCCCCGAGGACGACCGGTACACCGTGCGGCACAATCCGGCCCACCACAGCGGCCATTTCGGAAAACGCCCTTTCGTCGCGCGAGAGCTTCACAACGCCCAGATCCACGATCGGCAATTTGGAAGCGAGACCGGTGGGCACGGCAAACCAGTCCAGCAATTCGCGCCGAATGGCCCACGGTCCCAGGGCAGTACCGCGACGCAGGGTGCTCTTCTCTTCCCACGGAAACCCAACAACGTACACGGCTCGCTCCATCCCGTTCACCTCCTCGAGGATGGAATTGCGGGCGCCCCCTGTTTTGACTTAACACGGAGTCCTACGCTTTTCCAGCAACTTTCTGGTACGTCACAATTGGTCCAGGAGGCTTGGATCTACAAACTCATTCTTCCGTCCCTCGCGGATGGCATTTGCCAGTCCGACCTCTTCAATTGCCTCGAGAACCAACTGGCGAAACTCAGATCGCCGGTCCTGCAGCAACTCCACGAGAACTTGCCGAAGCAGATCTTTGATCTGTTCCTCCCCCAAAATGTCTGCAGACGTCCGTTGCAGCTTCTCGTTTTCCACGGGGTCAGTCCAATTTTCCTGTTGTCGTTCTCGCCTGTCAACCTCGTGTTTTGTACCGCGCAGCTGAGAACACCGTTCCAGTAAACTACCTGTTACTTTTTGCCCAACAACCAAGTCCTCTGACCGATCTGCGACTCTGCTGCAAGGCTGGCAAGTTTGGCTCGGCCAGACCGGTACTGAAGTACCGAGAGCAAAACCTGCAGGCGGAGAAAAACCGCAACGGCCGGGTACCCTACGGATTCTCCGGTCGGATCCGCGCTTTGCCAGTGCTACCGTTCAGTTTCTCGGCTAAGTCTGCTACGTCAGATACTGGAAACAAAGGCGAAAGCAGAGCGTGGCTGCCTCCGCCCGGGGATCGAATCCCCGGGCTACCAAAGGAAGCCGCCTGCTAAAGCAGGCTTGTTTCAGGTCAGACTAAGACAACATCTCGCCCTGAAGAAACCACGACTCCGAAAAGCCTACCACATTTTGACGTAGCAGAACTAAGTCAACCAGGCCTGACCACAAGGTT
>JAADFT010000075.1 GCA_013152765.1 Calditrichota bacterium
TTTTGTTTGCGTTTGCAGCCGTGATTCGGCGCTGGGATTTTCGAAACTTTCCGGGAGGTGACTCGATGCGGAAGTGGCTTCTGGTTCTCGTGGCAACGTTTTCTGTAGCTTCACTGGCACTGGCTGCTGATCCCGTAGCTTACTGCCGGTTTGAAAAGGCCGGACGTGCGTTCTACGGGAGAGTTGACGGTGAGGTGATTCGCGTTCTGGACGCTGCTCCGTGGAACGGCGGTTCTGAAACGGGCGAAACCGTGCTGCTTGGTCAGGTGCACCTGCTTTCGCCGAGCCAGCCTCGCGTGATCCTCGGGCTGAGTCGATCCTACCGTGAAGCCTGGAACGGGGAAAGGCCGTACAAGACCGTACGCTGGTTCCTCAAACCCCCGAGCTCCGCGGCAGCCCCCGGGGACACAGTTTTTCTACCCGCTTCTCTCGACGAGGTGCTTGTCGAGGTGGAACTGGTGATCGTGATCGGAAAGCGCGTGAAGGACGCGAACGAGGCGGAAGCAGCAGAGGCCATTTTCGGCTACACAGTTGGCGATGACATCGTCGGATCCATCGATTCCTACCACAGGGTGAATGGGGAGCCGCTCGACCAGAAAGAAACGCTGCTGGGGCCCGGCCTGAAGATTGGCGACCGCTTTGCGCCTTTTGGTCCGTTTGTGTACAGAGGGGTGAACTGGAAGGGGCTGATCCGTCGCCTGAAAGTCGAGAACAACGCAACCGGCAAGAAGCTCACCTACGAGCACACAACAGCTCACCTGGTGTACACTCCTGCCAAAATTGTTCGCGATCTTTCGCGGGTGTTGACCCTTTCTCCGGGCGACGTGATTTTCACCGGAACCACGAAGGCGCTTCCCGCCAGAAACGGCGACGTGGTCACGGTTGAAATTGAAGGCCTGGGACACTTTTCCAACCCGATTGTGAAGCCGCACTGACGAGCTGTTCTGACGTGGTTCAGAAATGCCTCGGTTTGGCGCCTGTTCGCCTGAAAGCCCACCTCTGCGCTGGGGGTGGGCTTGTTCGTTGTGAAAAAGTGCCGGGCGAGAGTAAGCGAAGCCCAAAGCGTTTTCTTGCTGCGCAGAATCCTTGACGTTTGGGCAGCACGGCTCTCGTGGCGTCTAATTAACCTGTCTCGAAACTGGGCGGTTTCCGTCCGTTCGGCGAAGCCTTTCGTTCCGTCCGGCATACTTTGAGAACGGAAGCTCCGGCACTGCGCGCGACTTTGTCCAACCTGAAAACCGCGAGTTGTCTCTAACCTTAGCGGTTACAGACGGTTGCAAATCCAAAGCTGACTCGCACACTGTCAAGCCTTTCTGCTGTTCTCCTTCTTTCCTGTCCAGGTGACTTTCATTCCCGCGGCACGAAACTTGTAACCTGTTATAACAAATGCCATAAAGTTCGGGCGATTTTGGCCGATCTAACTTACGTGACCCCGACTGAGCGAATGAGCTTTCTCGGGGAGACTGGTTGCCCCCGAGTCCTTTTCCGCGTTTTTTCAGCGCGGATTTTCGGGGAAGCAGACTCGTTGCTCCGGGAGAGCGCGAATTGTCGGAAAGCTCTGTTTCTCCGAACTGCGGTAGCCAGAATGAAGTGGCCGAAGTGCCAGCAGTCGAGCGAGCCCGGTTCAGCACGGACGGAGCGCAAGCCCAGGAAGTGCTCATGATCAACTTCGACGGTGCAACCATCCGTCGCCTCCGGCGCCAGGCCGGAGTGACTCAGGAGGAGCTGGCTCGAGCGCTCGGTGTCAGTTTTGCCACCGTGAATCGCTGGGAAAACGGTCACACCCACCCGAGCCCGGCGGCACAAAAACTCCTCCAGGCTTTCTTCCAACAGAACGTTCCCCAAGCAACAGAAGACCTGAAGTTAGACAACACGGACCACAGCGTTCGCGTCTTGATCGTGGACGACGACCCCTCGGTGCGTCGAGCCCTGCGCCGCACGCTGGCCAGGCTGGGTTCCCGCTACGAAGTCGAGACCGCTGACGACGGCTACGAGGCGGGAGTCAAAACGGCTACATTCCGTCCGCACATCGTGGTTCTGGATCTTTTCCTGCCGCGCCTCGACGGCATCCGCGTGTGCCGTTTCCTCAAAGAGAACCCCGAAACGCAGAGCGTGAAGGTAATCGCGGTGACTGGCTACGGCACCGACGAAACCTTGCGTCAGGTGCGGGAGGCCGGAGCTGACGTCGTGATGCTGAAGCCGATCGACATGGTTGAATTCCTCCAGAAAGTTGAACAGCTGTCGCCAGCGGGTAGAGGAGCGAGCTCGCGAAGCTCAGGTTCAGCGCTTGCACTGGTACGAAGAGACGAGGTTCGGGCCTGATCATGCCACGTCGCGGAAAGACAAAATCCCTGCTGGAAGATGAAGCGAGCCTGCGAGCCATTGCGGACGTGGCTTTGGCCTCCAACCCGGACGGGGTCTCGTTCCAGACCACAGATTACACCATCCTCTACGCCAATCCGACCCTGGAGCGTTTGCTGGGTATACCGGCCAGTAGCCTGGTCGGCAAGAAGTGCTACCAGGTTTTTCACGGCACCGACGCACCCATCCCGATTTGTCCGGCCAAAATGCTTGCCCACGGGGAGGACGAGTGGGAAGAGACCTTTTTCGAACCACGCCTGGGCAAGTGGATCTGGGTTCGTACTGCCAAGGCTGAGCTGCCCAACGGTACCCGCGGGTTCGTGCACACCGTTCGCGACGTGACGCGGTTGAAGGAGGCCGAAGAGAAGGCGGAGAACGACGCGCGCCGGCTCTCGACGCTTCTCAAATTGACCGAAAGCCTCTCCTCGGACGGTAGTCTGAGAGAAAAACTCCAGCGCGTTTTGCGGATTGCCATCCAGGAATTGAACCTGCAGGCTGGCAAGATCTACCTTTACCGGCCCGACCGCGAGGTTCTTGAGCGGGCAGTGATTCTCAAGGGCGGTGAGAGCGACCCGCTGTTCCTGGGATTGGGCGAAAAAGTAAGCGGTGCAGCGGCGCTGTCGGAGGACGTGATCGTCATCGACGATGTGACGAACGAAAGTGCTCTTCGACGTTTCCCGAATTTGCGAGGCAAGCGACCGCACTCGGTTCTCGCCGCTCCACTCCGCAAGGACGGTCGGCTTCTGGGTGTAATTAACCTGGCTGGCGAGCCGCCGCGGCGTTTCTCGCGCCAGGAAATCGCGCTGTTCCGCGAGTTCGCCACGCGCCTGGCGAACGTGATCGAACACCACATCCTCTACGATGAGCTCCAGCGCTCCGTTGCAGAGCTTGAGAAAAACCGCCGGTTCCTTCAGAAAGTGGTGGACGCGGCGCCAGTCGGCATCATGATCGCGGACAAAGAAGGCCGGATTGTTTCCTGGAACCGCGAGGCCGAGCGCCTGACGGGCTGGCGAAAAGACCAGGTGGTTGGCAGGGTTTGCCCATTCCTGGAAACCGAAATGTGTGCCTGGCATCCGCCTCTCTGCCAGCGCAAACGAAAACCAGAGCTGGGGCGAAAGATCCAGCGCTTTGTTCGCGACGACGGATCGATCCGTTTCTTCAACCGGACGTACACCCGGCTGGTAGACCGGGACGGCGAGGCGATCGGCACCATCGGCTGCTTCGACGACGTGACGGAAACCGTACGCGTGCAGCGCCAGCACGCCCTGCTGCTCAAAATCGCCCGCCAGCGTCTGCTGGGGAAAACGTTTGGCGACCTGGCTAGATCTGTGGTGCGGCCGATTCGTCACCACATGGAGGCGAAGGTTTTCTGCCTTTACTCGTGGGACGGCTACTCCGGCAGTCCGTTCCTGGAGGCGCAGTCAGGGCTTCCGCCCCAGGTGGCTCGAAGACTGCGTCGGGCAAGCGAATCCGCCTCGGGCTGGTCCCGCCTGCTGATGCGGTTGGAGGAGGGACGTCCCTTTGTGTGCAAGGGCAGGCCGCCAGAAATCTGGCAGGAACTTTTCCCCGGCGAGGAATTGCTGGTTGTCCCGATTGGCCAGAAGGATGTGCTCCTCGGGTTCATGCTTGCCGTGGCGCCACCGCCCTGCGCGGTTGGAGAGGCTGGACTCACGTTCTTGATGGCCGTGTCGAAGGAAATCGAGGCTACTCTGCGGCAGGGGGATCTTGTTCACGATCTGGAGAACCGGACCCGACGCCTGCGCTTTCTGTACGAACTCGGCCAGGCCTCGCTGAGCACGCTGGATCTGGACGTCATGTTGCGCGCCGTGGCAAGCAAGCTGGAAGAGTACCTGCCAGAATTCTTCTGCTCCATCCACATCCTCGATCGAGACGGCCAGACGATGACCGTGCGGGCGAGCTACGGTCCAGAAGGCGACAAGTACGTCGGTGCGAAAAGCAAGGCGGACGAAGGCATCACGGGTTTGGCCTGGTCCAGCGGCAAGATTGTGTACGTGCCCGACGTGCGACAGCATCCGCGCTACATGTGCTGGAACCCGAGCACGCGCTCCGAGCTGGTGTTGCCCTTGATCGGTCGCAAGGGGGTAATCGGCTTGCTGAACCTGGAGAGCTCGGTGGAGGACGGCTTCGCGGATGAGGACATCCGGACGTTCTCGACTGTGGCCGCCCAGGTGACAGCTGCTGTCGAAAACGTCATTCTGTTCGAGGAAGTTTTGCACAACGCCTGGGAACTGGCCATCCAGACGGAAAAGGCCAAGCAGGCCAGCGAACTGAAGTCGCAATTCCTCTCCAACGTCAGTCACGAACTGCGAACTCCGTTGAATGCCATCCTCGGCTACACCACGCATGTGCTCGAACGCAGCGACAACCTCGGCGAGGAAGATCGGCAGAGTCTGGAGCGCGTTGTTGTGTCGGGCAAACGCTTGCTTCGCCTCATCAACGATCTGCTGGATCTTTCCAAGATCGAAGCTGGAAAGCTGGATGTTCAGCCGGAAAAGGTGGACCTGCGGCGTGCCGCCCTCACGGCGCTGACGTCAGTGGAACCGCAAGCCAGAGAAAAGGGACTGGAGCTGAGCCTCGATGTCCCTGCCGACATCGGGACGGTGGAAACGGACCCGCTGCGACTGAACCAGATTCTGGTGAACCTCCTTGGCAACGCGGTGAAGTTCACCGACAGTGGTTACGTTCGGCTGAAAATCTGGGGGAACGAGAACGAAGTGACCTTGGCGGTTGAAGACACCGGAAAAGGAATCCCCGAAAGCGAACTCGAGGCCATTTTCGACAGCTTTCGTCAGGTGGACGGCTCCACAACCCGGCGCGCCGGCGGTACCGGCCTTGGGCTCGCAGTGAGCCGCAAGCTTGCTCAGCTCCTGGGCGGCGAACTGACAGTGGAAAGTGAAGTGGGCAAAGGCTCCACGTTCTTCTTGAGGTTGCCCCGGAAGTTCACACCCGTTTTGCCTGCACCCGTGGAAGTGGCAGAGGAAAGAGGGAATCCCATCCTGGAAAACGTGGTACACGAAACTTTGGAGTCGCGTGATGAGAGAGATCGAGTTCAAAGGCAAGCGAATTCTGATCGCTGACGACGATCCGTTCAATCGAGAGCTTCTGCAAATGGAGTTGTCAGACGCCGGCTTCGAGGTAATCGTGGCCGGCGACGGCGAGGATGCTCTTCGGAAGGTGCAGGAACTGCCTGTCGATCTTTTGTTGCTTGACGTCATGATGCCGAAAATCGACGGGGTGGAACTGGTTCGAAAACTTCGGCAACAGAAGGAGTTTGAAAACCTGCCGATCATTCTTTTGACGGCCAAAGCGCAGACCAAGGACAAACTGCTGGGTCTGGAAGCCGGTGCCAACGACTACATCACGAAACCGTTTGACATCCGGGAGCTCCTGGCACGAGTGAAGGTTCAGCTTCGACTGGCTGAGCTCGAGCGCCAGAGCCTGGAGGCGGAGCGCGTGAAAGGGGTGCTGGAGATGGCCGGGGCTGCGGCGCACGAACTGAGCCAGCCGATTTCGGGTGCCATGGGGCATGTGTACCTGATGTTGATGGAGGAAGACATCGGCGATGGCCGCAAAGCGGTGCGAGTTGAAGACTTGAAGAACACGGAGGACTGCCTGAAGCGGGCGACCGACATTTTGCACAGAATCCAGGGGATCCGACGCTACGAAGTGCGCGACTACCCGGAGGGGATGCGGATTGTAGACATCGAGAAGGCTTCCGAAGAGACACCCGCGTAAGGGTGGACGATGCTTGGTGGGGTTTCACGCGGAGAGAAAAATGAGCTCTGAGTTGCAGCAGGAGAAAAAGCGCGGTAAGATCCTGGTCGTCGACGACGAACCGGCAATCCGCAGCATCTGCAGCCGCTACCTGAGCAGCCGCGGCTGGGACGTGGACACGGCCTGCGACGGCGAGGAAGCGCTGGCGAAGATCCTGGACAGGGACTGGGACATCGTGATCACCGACATCAAGATGCCCGGTCTGGATGGCGTGCAGCTGGTCGAGAAAGCCAAAGCCGAGAAGCCGTACATCGAGTTCATTGTGATGACGGCTTACGCCAGTGTGGACGTGGCGGTGAAGGCCATGCGAAGCGGCGCCTACGATTTTCTCCTGAAGCCGCTCGACCTGGAGCAACTCCAGCTCACCGTTGACCGCTGCTGGCAAAAGATGCAGCTCCGCGAGGAGAACGAACTCCTTCGGCTGGCGAACGAGCGGTTGCGCGAGTTGCATCAGCTCAAAGACAAGTTTCTGGCCATCACCAGCCACGAGTTACGGACTCCGGTCAGCAACATCAAGAGCTTTGCGGAGTTCTTGATGGAGGACAAGGAGCTCAGCCCACAGGAGAGAGCTGAGTTCTTGAAGATCCTGAAGCGCAACCTGGACGAGCTGGAAGCGGTGGTGGAAGACATGCACGCCATCATGGCGGCGGAAAGTGGGGGACTGGCGCTGACGCTCGAGCCGCACGACGTGAACGAGTCGGCTGAGCGCGTCGTGTCCGAGTTGCGGGAGGCCGCAGAGAGCAGGAAGCAAACCCTGGAGCTCGATCTTGCGGACGACCTGCCCACAGTCCCTGCCGACGCTCTGCGCCTGCGACGCGCCCTTCGTGAGCTGGTCCAGAACGCCATCAAGTTTACGCCAGACGGTGGGCGCATCGTGGTGCGGACCAGTTGCCGCGACGGCGAGGTTGTGCTGGAGGTGGAAGACAACGGCATCGGCATCTCGCCGCGCGAGCAGGAACGGATTTTCGAGAAGTTCTACGAGGTTCAGGACAGCCTCTACCACACCACTTCCAAGACTGCGTTCAAAGGCGGGGGAATCGGCCTCGGGCTCAACATCGCCCGCGCCATCGTGGAAGCCCACGGCGGCAAGATCGAGCTGGAGAGCGAAGAGGGAAAAGGCTCGACGTTTCGAATTGTGCTGCCCATCGTGATGCCAAAGGAGAGCGTCCACGTGGTGAGCGGTTTCCCGGCGCTGCGCGTCGAAACGGCGGAATTCGAGCAAAACTGACGTGTCTTCTGGCTCTCTAACCCCGCAACGGGGTTGGGTCTGCAAACCAGGAACGCCTGAAATCCTCTCAAACAGAGTGGGTCCTTCGGAGTCGACTGAAGGGTTGCCCCAGCTCAGTACACTCCTGGAGCGTTTACTCCACTGGAACCGCGAGGCAACCGAAAGTGCCCGGCCCTTCTTTCCTGGACGCGCCGGTCTCCCCAAGACTCACCCGTCAACTCTCCGATTTTCCCTGACTTCTCAAACTACCCTGTGTTTACCTTAAAGAATCCGGGTTTACCCGCAACAGG
>JAADFT010000076.1 GCA_013152765.1 Calditrichota bacterium
TCGCGAAACCACCGCTCGTTTTCCCCCTGAGGCCCAAGAAAAGCGTCGAAAAGCGCGTCCAATTTTGCCTCCTGACCTTTCAGTGGGAATCCAGAGAAATCAAACTGCGGGAACCGCGAATTTCCACTCCCCGCAACCCCAGGATACGAGTAAAGTTCGCTGTCAGCGTCGGAGAAAATTTGCTTACCAGCCTCGCGAAAGAAATGCTACCCTGCTGTTCCGCTGCCTCCCTCGGCCCGGAAGACAAGCACAACACCGGCCAGCACCAGAAGTGCTCCCAGTGCCCGTCCCAAAGGCACGCCCTCGTGCAGGATCAGGTAAGCCAGCAGCGTTGCGCCCACTGGCTCCCCAAGGGCAAACACGGAAACCGACGTGGCGGACAGATGTTTCAACGACCAGTTGAACGAGGTATGCCCAAGGCCCTGCGGGAAAATCGCGATGGCTAAAAGCAGGGCGTAGGTTCGCCACGAGAACCCGACTACCGGCGTGTGGGTTCCCGCCGCAAAAAGCAGAAGCGCCAGGGCCGCTGCGGCGTAAGTAAGAGACGCGTACGTTACGGTGTCCAGGTGTTTGCGGACACGACGTCCACAAATCCAGTAGCCAGCCCCGGCCAGAGCACCGAGCAACGCCAGCAAATCGCCCTTCAGAGGCTCGGGACCGCCAGACAAGTCGGCACCGGCGATCACGAGCGTGCCGAGCAGGGCAAGTCCAATGCCGACCCACTGCAAAGGTTTGACGCGCTCGTGCAGTACCGGTTTGGAAAGCAAGGCCACAAAGACGGGTGAGGTTTGAACCAGCACCACGGAGCTGGCCACACTGGTGAAATCCAGCGAGCTAATCCACGTGGCGAAGTGAGCGGCGAGAAAAAGCCCGGACGCGGCAATCCACGGCACTGCGAAGCCGGGAAAATCGCTGCGAAAAGCCGGTCGTTGCCCTGAAGCGAATCCTGCGGCCAGGACCAGAAGCGCCCCCAAAGCCACGCGGTACACCGCGACTGTTGTCGCCGGAGCGGGGCACAGCCGGATCAGCACGGAGGCCGACGACATGGCAGCAACCCCAAGGGTCAAAATCGCAAGCGCTTTCCCGAGGCTGGTCGTCTCCTCCAATGCGAACCTCACGCGAAGGGTTTCGACGCAAAGAGAACTCAGGATTGACCAGGAGGCTCCCCCAGGAAAAGTACCTGCTACGACGCGACTCTGATGCTCAACCGAAAATCTGGACCATCAGGCCGATTTCTCGCATCACGTCAGCAACGGACTGACACTCCACGAAGCTGCCTTCGAAAACAACCGACTGGCCCTCGTTGTGGGCCAGGTAGGTGATCTCCATGGCCTTCAGCAGAGAAGAACCCGTCGCCTTGCGAATCTGCCGCACGACGTCCTCGAAATTGTGCACGTCGTCGTTGTAAAGGACCACGCGCCAGGGTCTGTCGAGGCGCGGCCCGTTTTTCTTCCGTCCCGGTAAGCCTTTGGGTTCTTCGCTCATGTTGTCTCACCACACAAGATGTTCTTCTTCCGGATCCAGCCGCTAAAATCAATCCCATTTCCGGTGAAATAGTTCCGCTACTTTTTCTTGCAGGGCACGCGTGAAAGCCACAAGCGTGGCTCGATCGCGTTCCTGGATGTAGTCGTCCACGAAAATCGGTGGGCCAACGTGGAAATCCAGCCGCCTGCCCGGCAAAAACAGCTTCTCCGTGCCTTTGATGGCCACCGGAAGCACTGGAATGCGCCTCCGTCCTTCCTGGTAGAGATCAAGCACCAGTTTCGCAGTGCCGAGCTTGAACGTGTGCAGCTTTTTGCCGTCGCCGACCCTTCCCTCCGGGAAAATGCAAATTGCCCGACCCATCCGCAAGTACTCCTTCGCCACGTCGAAGAAACCGCGGTCGTGGTCGTTGCGCTTGATCGGGATCGTGCCTACGCGCTGCACCCGCGGGGCAATCAAGTGGGCAAGGTACGCCGCAAGCCATTTGAAGAACGGCTTGACCCTTCGGTGCGGCCGCAGGGTCCTCAAGATGTGCTTGTAGATCATTCGGCGGCACACACGAGGATCGAACAGCTCGTAAGTCCCGACAAAGTAGAGTTGCCGCGCCACCACTGCGGCCGTCAGAAAAATGTCTTTCCAGTTCAGGTGGTTCGGCGCAACGATGGCCGGTCCCTCAACCGGAATCCAGTGGAGACCCGAAACCCTGACCGTCTGGAAGTGGAGCGGCGAGCCCATCCGCTTCTTCCACTCCCTGTAGAACGGGCTGTCCAGATCCAGTTTCTCGTCGGCGATGTGCGGCAGCCAGTACATGCCTTTGGCGTGCCTCCGTCGTCTTCAGGGCAAAAGCTCTGGAATGGTGACGAGCCGGTAGCCTTGCTGTCGCAGGCCGTCGATGATTTCAGGCAAACGCCGGTGCGGAAAATCGCGCACACGGTTCGTGCCAAGGTGCATCAGGATGATGGCGCCGTTGGCCCCGTGGCCGTCGTTCTCGCCGAAGCTCAGGATCCGATGAACAATCTCCTCGGCGGAGAGGTAGGCCACGGAGGTCGTGTCGGCGACCCAATCCAGGGTGTCCATGCTGTGGTGCCAATCTTTACCCACCGTCCAGCCCACGTGTCGGTAGCCGATTTCGGCCGCCCACAAGCGGATCTGGCGGTTCTCCTCGCCGTAAGGTGCGCGCCAGTAAGGCGCCATGTCGCGTCCCGTCGTCTCGCGAAACAGCCGCGCAGCCTGCCGAAGCTGGTTCTGAACAAACTCCCGTGTAACTTCTGGACGCGTGTCCTGGCGGTGATTTTCAGCGAAAGTCGTCAGGTGCGGATGACTCCACGTGTGGTTGCCCACCACGTGGCCCTCCGCCGCAATTCGGCGCACGGTCTCGGGGAAACGCCGAATGAACTCGCCGGTCAAAAAGAAGGTTGCTCGCACACCTTTGTCCCGCAGGATGTCCAGGATCTCGCCCGCCACGTTGTTTTCTGAGCCGCCATCAAACGTAAGAGCCACAGCCGGCACGTCCACCGGGCCACGTTGAAAGTCGCGCGCCAGGTACAGCACAGAGGGCGGCGTGTAAGTGTACGTGAACGTCGCAAGCGTGTCCAGCGTGCCGTCCGCGTACAGGGCGGTGACCACAAAGCGGTTCAGCCCACGTCTTGCCGGAATGTGCTCAATCTGGAATTCACCGCCTTTCACAAGTTTCGCGGCCAGCAGCAGGCCGTCAGCAACAACCGACACTACGCAGCGGCGGTCCGCAGTGCCGCTAAGCGTGAGGTCAGCCCCGAGAAACGTGGCCTTCGGGCGCCTCTGTCTTTGTGCATGTTGCGGTCGGGCCGGAACCGAAAGCACCTCAGTCTCCGACTTCCGCTGTTGCAGCCCGGGCTTCCGTCCCAGAATCAGAAGGACATCACCAACCACCGCCACGAGCAACAAAAACGCGAGAATCGCGACGGGCAACGACGGCTGCAATTTCAGCCGTCGGCCTGCTTTACGCAGTGCAATTCTGAAGCGTCGCTGCGCGCGGCTAAGTCGGTAGCGAAAATAACAGCCCCAGCCGCAAAAGCTCTTTCCTTCCCGAGCGAGACGACACTCGCCGCACAGGTGGGCGCCACAGTAGGCACACCTGTACCGTCCGGCTCGATCGGGATGGTTCTTGCAAACCTTGGTGGACATGTTTCTTCCGTGCGAACTCGATGGGTCGCTCCAGGCGAATCCCGCAACCGAAGGTACACAGAGAACGAGCAAAAATCAAGTACCGGCCAAAACGCGACACAGCAGAAATGGAGCTCAGCCGCTACCCTTCCTTCGACAAGCCCGGCTGGACTTTTGCCAGCCCGACCTTGGTCGCGAGCCAACGGTAAAACGAACCGGCGGGGCTAAGCGCCCTTTCCGGGAAATCAGCGATTCCACAAGAAGAGAAGGTCGAGGCCGAATCGGCTTTGGCTCGGACACCGAGGTAGAAGCAGGCGCTGAACGAGTGGTGTTGGCGAGACTCGTAACGTAGAGTCCGACGTCGCCAGGTGGGGGGCCGCCTCGGAGAGCCGACCTTCTGGTCGTCCGGTTGTGGTTCGGGTTGGCGTTGCACCCTGACTGTTCCGTTTCGGTTCTTCTCGCCCGCCTTCCGCGGGCAAGTGCTCATACAGCGGCAGAATTCGTTCCGCTACTGCGGGCAGCCAGCTAAGTTGCGCAACGGCTGGTCTGCCGGGGAAAAATCGAGGGACTCTCCCCGGGAAACGGCTTGACATCGCAGCGTGGTGTGCGTAAATTCACATTGCTCAAGTTGCGGGGCAACACGGTTGACCACGTACCGCGACGTTAAATCACGCGCAAACCTGAAAGGCTTTCGCACCGGCGTGGGCCCAAAGCTCGAAGACGCAAAGCACTTTCACCCGGGGAACCGTCAGCGCTCGTTCGAACTCACACACAGGGCACAGGAATGACTACTCAGCCGCTTCCGCGCTACAGAAACTGCTTCGTGTGCGGTTACGAAAACCCGATTGGACTCCACGTACATCCCCATCTCGAAGGGAACGCGGTGGTGATCTCGTTCACACCGGGGCAGGAACACTGCGGATTCCGCGGCGCGCTTCACGGCGGGATCACCGCAGCGCTTCTGGACGAGGCCATGTTCTGGGCAGCTGCTGTTGGGCTTCACAAGACGGTGGTCACGGCGGAACTTCAGGTGCGCTACAGCAAGCCAGTACCCATCGGCGAGCCCGTGCGCGTGGAGGCCCATTTGCTGGAAGCCAAGCGGCGAACGGCGCGAACTCGGGGCATCCTGCTCAACGAGATGGGCGACGTCCTGGTGAAAGCGGAAGGCAAATACGTCGCCATCCAGAGCGACAATTCCTCGCTCGCTGACTTCTTCCCCGACGACGAAGGGATGCAAACGTTTGACCTGTCGAGGCTGAACATCGAACCTGTGGAGGCGTAGTTGCACCTTCTTCGGCGCTTCGGCAGAGACCGCAGTCAATTCGAATCTCTAAGGAGGCACAATGCGTTACGAAGCCGGGTACTTTCGCTCGCTGGATAAGCAGGACATGTTCTTCCGGCACTGGCGTCCTGATGGCGAACCTCTGGCCACCCTCTGGATCGTGCACGGAATCGGCGAGCACAGTGGACGCTATTTCCCGATGGCCGAGTACATGGTCGCACGCGACATTGAGGTGTTTGCCATGGACAACCGGGGGCACGGGAGGTCGGCCGGCAAACGCGGCCACGTGGACAGCTTCCAGCAATTTCTGGACGATTTGCACATCTTCTGGCTTCGCTTTGGCCCCGACCAGAAGAAACCCGTCGTACTGTTCGGGCAGAGTCTCGGCGCGCTCATCGCTCTCCACTACGCTGGGGAGTACGCGGCCGACCTGGACACCGTGATTTTCTCGGCGGGAGCCTTCAGTCTTCCCGAAAAGCTACCCAAGCTGAAAATTGCCGCAGCGAAATTGCTCCTCAAGTTGAAACCCGACACCACGTTCAACAACGAAATCGATCCCGAGTGTTTGTCAAGCGATCCTGAAGTCGTGAGGGATTACCTGGATGACCCCTACGTGCATGACCGGATCAGCGTGAGACTCTTTTTCGACCTCGTTGACCGTGTCAACGCTGCCGCTGACGTAGCAGCGATCCTGGACCTCCCGGCTTTATTCATGCACGGCGCGCAAGATTGCCTGCTGCCGGTCCGAGGCACCGAACAAATCTACTCCCTGTGGCATGGAGAGCCCAAAGAGCTGGTGATCTGGCCCAACATGCGGCACGATTTGCCCAACGACACCGGTCGCGACGAGGTGTTTGCGAAAATGTCGGACTGGATTTCTGAACGCGCTGGAGTCAGCTCGGAACAGAAGCCAAGTGAGGCCCTGGTATGAACCGGATCGAGATTAGCGTCGACGACAAACTGGAAAAATGCACGGAGTGCGGGTACGCACTGGGTTTTCACATCAGCGTGGAGCGTGAAAAAGGCAATCTTCGGCTAATTCTCCACTGTCCGCACTGCGGCACGGAGTACGATCCCGGCCTTGTGCTTCAGGCATCCCCGGCGGAGAGTGGGGGCAAGTGACCCAGGAAGAAATTCGCCGATTCCGCGAACGTTTGCTGAAGTGGTACCGGACAGTCAAACGAGACCTGCCGTGGAGGAAAACACGCGACCCGTACCGAATTCTGGTCTCCGAAATCATGCTTCAGCAAACGAAAGCGGAGACTGTCGTTCCTTACTACGAGCGGTTTCTCAACCATTTTCCGGATCCCCAAAGTCTCGCCGAGTCCACCACTGAAGACGTCTTGAAACTGTGGCAAGGGCTTGGGTACTACCGCCGCGCCCGCTACCTGCAGGATGCCGCTCGCACTGTGCTGCGCGTCCACGACGGGGAGATCCCCACGGACGTGCGGGAACTGCGAAAGCTGCCAGGTGTTGGCGAGTACACGGCGGCTGCGGTTGCCAGCATCGCTTTTCGGACGCCCGTGGCAGTCGTCGACGGCAACGTGACACGCGTGCTGGCCCGAGTTTTCAAACTCACTTCTCCCTCTGGTAGCAGGACCCTGAAAAACGAGGTCCAGGAACTTGCCACTCAACTCCTGGCTCCGGAAGCGCCCGGCGACTTCAACCAGGCCATGATGGAGTTGGGAGCAACCGTTTGCACACCGAAATCCCCCAAATGCTCCGAGTGTCCGGTGCAATCTTTCTGTCAGGCAGCTCAAGATGGTCAACCCGAGGCTTACCCCGTCTCTCCAGCACGCCATTCGGTCCCTCAGGTGCACGTGGCCGTAGGTCTCATCTGGGGTGACGGCAGACTACTGCTGTCTAAGCGCTTCGATGACGTGATGCTCGGCGGTTTGTGGGAGTTGCCAGGAGGGAAGATCGAGCCAGGGGAAACACCCGCGGAATGCGTCAAACGGGAAATCCAGGAGGAACTCGGCGTCGAAGTCGCCGTCGGGGAACAGGTGGCGACGGTGCGTCATGCCTACAGCCATTTTCGTGTGGTGCTCGAATGCTTCCGCTGCGAGGTGCGTTCAGGTGAGCCGCGAGCCATTGGCTGCGCGGATCTGGCGTGGGTCAAACCCGACGATCTGGCGAATTACCCACTGCCCACAGCCACTGTGAAGATTTTGAAGGCAGTCGGTTTAGCACCGGCGAGAAACGAAACGGGGGAAGACCAAACCGGGTAGGTTCGCGAGCCTCTTTCCCCTGTGTCTACAGACAAACCTTACCCCCTGGCGCAGCAAACACATCTTCTGGACTTGGACACACCAGGCGCTGAGCGCAGTGCTGGTTCCCCCTGAGAACTCGTTGCAGAAATGCCCGGCCATCCGTGACCTGACCCAGGCAACCGAAATCTGCGACAGACACTGGAGAAATCGTCAACATCTTACGGTAGCTCAAGCATTTGCGGGCGATTTGTTGTTGACAAATTCGAGAAAATTTGCTAATCTCAGTTTGGTTTTCCCAATTGAGAATTCTGCTGCATCAGCTCAACATTCGGCTCCGGCTTGGCCGGTTAGCCGAAAGTTTTTTCGGGGCAATCGGAGCTGGGGGATCTCTTTTACTGTCTGACAACGAGGGGATTTAGCCAATAGCACAGCACTGCGGAAAGGAGGTGATGCCTGTTCGCCGGAGTGGGGGTCAAGTCGTTGGAGGAGAAACGCGAGGAAGTTCAAACAGAGGAGGCAGAACATGAGGAAAACGCGAAAGGGAGCGTGGCT
>JAADFT010000077.1 GCA_013152765.1 Calditrichota bacterium
CGGGGGGACTGCAACTCGAGATTCCCGACGAGGGGCTTTCGATCGAGGACGTGGAACGGACCCTGATCCGTCGCGCTCTTCAGAAGGCGCAGGGGAACAAGAGCCGGGCTGCCCAGCTCCTCGGCATCACGCGGCGGCGGCTTTACTCGATGATGGAGCGTCTGGGCGTGCGCGAAGCAGACTGAGGCCAGAGGGCCGCGGTCTGCATTTTGGCGTGGTGCCTAAGGCATCTGTGAAGAGCTCTCACAGACCGCAGAGAACCGCAGGGGCGCAGAGAGCGCGGGGGCGCAGCACACAAACCCCTGAGTGGTTCGGCAGGCTGCAGAAAACGGTCTTCCCCGGTCCGTCAAGTTCGTTGAACCCCAGAACCCCAACGCGCTGGATACCGGCGCCTGCTACCCGCTCGGGTTTCGGTAACGCTGGCCCTGACAAACACCGGGCCTGAAAAACGACTTTTGACGGCCTCAGTCCGAAACTCTGCGTTCTCCGCGCCGCTGCGGTTTGACGTTGTTTTGCTACAAGCCTCTTGACGACGCTGCTCGGCGTTCTCCGCGGTCGCGGGCTCCGCTCTCATTTTCTCACGAAAAGGTGAATCCGCTCGGGGCCGATGCCCGCCGCTTCCACGACGTAGCAACGTTGGCCGTCAGGCGACAAAGCCACAGTCCGCGGGGCGCGGAGCCCCTGGCGCAGGGCGTCGACGACCTGAAACTCGGCGTTTAGCTCCAGGACCATTCCCGCGCCAGTGAGGCAGAGAAAGACGTGGCCGTCCGGTCCGGTCTCCACGTCCCCGATGCGGATGTCGCGAAAAGGCAGGTCGTGGGGGATCTCTTCGTACAGGAAACCGCTCCGTCCGATTCGCTTCCAGACGTGGACAACGTCCTCTGACCGGCACGTAGCAAGAACGGCTGACCCGTCTGCAAGCGTCGCCAGGCCCTGGGTCAGGTGCGAGGTGCAGACCGGTGTCTTGAGGTCGTTTCCCGCGGCGTCGAAGAGGCGCCAGCACGTCCCCGCAGGTGCGGCTGCGAGGAAAACCCCGCGGGGCCCAGCTTCGAGATCTCCAACGGAAAAACCGAGTTTGACCGCGGGAAGGGGCTTTCCGTCTGCTGCTCGAAAGCGAAACAGCTTTGCGCCGTGGGTATTTGCAGCCACAAACACGGTGTCATTCCGGATGACCAGACCAGACGGTCGGCCCAGGGAAACGGAGCGTCCCTCCGGACTCAGGCCGGTCCGGATGGGCGAGAAGGGCAGCTCGAACCCGTCCGGAGAGAAAACGCGGATCTGGTGCCGCAAGGTCTCGGCGATCCACAGGTTGCCGCGTCTGTCGGTCTCACATGCGCCGGGTCCCCAGATTACGGGACCGAAAAATCCAACCCGGCGCCAGCGGCTGCGGCTTGGAACGGGCCAGCGCCGCTGCAGAACGCTGTAATTCCAGTTTGCGCGGGTTGCGTCGGAGGCGCTTCGGTCGGCCGCGAAAATCCGGAACGTAATCGCCTGACCACCGGGGACAGCCGGAATGGTTTTGGAGGTTCTGTACAGATCCTGTTCGCCCGGTGCGGGTTCGAGCACCACCACGTGCCCTCCCTCGCTCGGGTCCCCGCTGGTCCAGATCAGGTACGGGCTCTTGGGATTCCTGAGCGAGACAAGGACGCCCGCCGGGTCCGTGATTCGAGCACTCACGGACCAGGAACGGTCTGCTGGGACGGGATCCGGTTCCGTGCGAATGTCCCGGATGCTCGGCCCCCTGGTGTCGGCGGGAGTTTGCTTCTGCACGAGTGCGGGGCATTCGACCGGTTCGGAAAGCAGGCTTGTTACCAGCTGGGAGTCAACAGGCGACTGCTCCAGGAGCGTCTGGAGCTCGCTGTAGGAAAACACACAGAAGCCTGGCGCCCCGAGTTTCCTGCTCAGCGCAATTTCTTGAGCCACCGGGTAACCCCGACGAGCCATGATGCCGGGAATGACAGCGCAACGGTGCGCATCCAGCAGGTGTTCGCGAACTTCTCGAGCGAAGCGCGTTGTGTCGGAAGTGTAGGTCATGGGGAAGATGGCGTCTACCAGGCCGTCGGCCATCCACTGGTGGCTGTCCTGAAGGAAAACAGTCCTGCCGAGTTCGTAGTCGCCAATTACCGCCGCGGTGATCGACAGCTCCCGCTGGTCCTGCTTAAGAGCGCTGCGGAGGATGCGCAGCAGTTGTGTGACGGCATCTCGCCGAAACGCGTCCCATGCCCGCGGGAGGGAGTCCGGCGTTGCCCCTGTCAGGCCGCGGAACAAGGCCAGGGACTCGGGATCGTAGCCGTAGCCAGGCCCCGGGTAGCGGAAGTAGTCCAGGTGAAGGCCGTCCACGTCGTATTTTCGCCAGATTTCCTGAAAGAGCCTCGTCAGGTACTGCTGCACCGAGGGCAGGGTTGGGGTGAGGTAGGCGTAGTCGCCACCGAGAAACTCGCGCTTGCCGTCCAGCGAGAGCAGGAACCACTCCGGGTGCAAATTGTAGAGCTGCCTGGGATTTTCCGGGGGATTTGTGCCGCGCCAGCCCGGGAAGACGTTGACCCAGGCCTGGATCTTGAGGCCTCGTGCGTGTGCTGCCTGTACGGCAACGCGCAGCGGATCCCACCGCGGAGGAGAGCCGAGGGACGGGTCGGTGGGCTCGAGGTCCGAATCGAAGTAGACTGTGCCGTTTCCCCTGACCTGAAAGAGCAGCAGGTTGAAGCCGTTGAGAACGGCCCAATCGGCGATGGTTTCCACGTCCTGCGCCGTTTTGTACTCCCAGCGTGTTACCCACACGGCGCGTACTTCGGGACGATCTGGCTGGGCGTAGCCAGGAAGCAGCCTGAGAAAAAGCGCTGCGACGAAAAGCATCAGAAAACGTCCGACTCGCACGGTCCTCCTCACGTTTGGCTCGAGTTTGCCACGCTGGGCCTGGCCGGTTGCACCCGAAAAACTACGGGAAACACAGGGGGGCAGCACTCCCTGACAAACCTACAAAACTTGTTGCGCAGTTACAAGATCTTTGCGGCTCTCCGTCGCCTGGGGACCCCGAGCGGAGGGTTGCAATCGGTACTGGGACCCGAGAGGAAGGATGCCAAAAGCCGTCGCCCCTATCCCCGTTCATCCCCCTATCTCCCGTTCTGTTCGCAGGGGCTGCCCGACCGAGACGGGCGTTGCCTGTTCCGTAAGTTGAACAAGCAGAATGCTGTACGCATCGTTGTGGCGCAAGGCTTCTTGCTCCGTACGAACCACCAAAATCCCGCCTCTTTTTCGCCTTGCAAATCAAGCTTAAATGCTCTATATTGCTTTGCGTTAACGAATTTAGGGGTTGAAACCGTGCGAATTTGGGCACTGAACAGGGGCGAGGGATGGCTGTGTCCGAGGAGGAAAGAAAGCGGGCTTTGCTGATCCTCGAGCGGCTGGAGCGCGCCTACCCGGACGCGCGAGTGGAGCTGAATTACTCGAGTGCCTTTGAACTGCTTGTGGCCACGATCCTTGCGGCTCAGTGCACGGACGCCAAGGTAAATCAGGTGACGGCGGAGCTGTTCAAGAAGTACCGCACGCCGGAGGATTACGTCAAAGCCCCCGTCGAGGAGCTCGAAGACGCCATTCGACCCACCGGGTTCTTCCGTAACAAAGCCAAAGCGCTGAAGGGGTGCTGCCAGAAGCTGATCGAAGAATTTGGTGGTCAGCTGCCGGACACGGTCGAGGCGCTGGCATCGTTGCCCGGGGTGGGGCGCAAGACGGCCAGCATCGTGCTGGGCAACGCGATGGGCAAGCAAACCATCGCTGTGGACACGCACGTGAAGCGGGTTGCCCAGCGTCTCGGCTTCACGTCGTCGAACAAACCCGAGCAAATCGAAAAGGACCTGAAAGAGCTGTTCCCGGAAGACAAGTGGACTCGCGCCACAAATCTTCTGGTTTTTCACGGTCGGTACACCTGCAAGGCACGGAAGCCCAACTGTCTGGAATGCGTGGTGTACGACCTTTGTCCGTGGCCCGAGAAGCCGTAGTTCTGGCAGGGTTGCTCAGGGGGACGAGGAGGGAGGAACAGAGCGATGAAGCGTGTTCTGGTGGTAGACGACGAGGAAGACATCCTCCAACTGTTCACCGAGTTGCTTCAGCGCTGGGGGTACGAGCCCGTCACGGCCAGGAACGGTGTGGAGGCGCTCGACAAATTTCGGTCCCAGCAAATTGACCTGATCGTCAGCGACCTGAAGATGCCCGAAATGGACGGGTTGGAGCTCCTCCAGCACATTCGGTCGATCGATTCGCGCGTGCCTGTGCTTGTCCTGACGGGCTACCCTACGGTCGAAACGGCGGTCAAGGCCATCCAGGAGGGGGCGTACGATTACCTGATGAAACCGGTCAATCCGGAGGAGCTGCGTTTTCGCATCGAGAAAGCGCTGGCGCAAAGTGAGCAAATGAAGTCCATCAGCTTCTTGAAAGGGCTGAACTGGGCGTTGATCATTTCAATTCCAGTCTGGTTGCTGTTGGGGATTCTTCTCGCAAAAGCATTGAGGTGAAGGGTGGGAGAAGAGTTGGGATCGCGACGGATCGCACCCGACGAAGGGGCGGTGGAGCGCGCGGAGAAGCTCGAGAACGTTTTCGTTGACAAGTACTTTGGCCTCGAAACGGTGGTTCGACTTCTCATCCGCAAGGGGGTTTTCACGGCGGACGAGCTGGCTCAGGAGATTGCCGAGCAACGTCGACGCGAAATCGAACAGCACGCGCAGTTCGTTTGGGCCCTGGCCGAGCAGAAGGCAAGGGAACATCACAGCACTCACCGGGGTTACAGACGTCCCCGAAGCTGGCTAAAGCGTGTGATGGCCAAGCGCCGGTGGACGCGCAGGCTGGGCACGTTCCTGTTCGGGTGGAAGTGGAAGAAAGTTTCGCACCATCGGCACCGCATTTCCGCAGAACCGAGCGAGGAGCGACGGTGACTCCTGGATCCTTGTTTGCACGTCGTGACGCTGGGAAAACTCCTTTCGTTGTCCCGCTGTTAGGCCTGCTTGCGTTTCTCGTACTCCTGTCGGTTGGTTTTCTGGCCCCCGCTGCTCACGCGCAGCAGTTTCCCAAACCGGTTGGTTTCGTCAACGATTTCGCCAACGTCATCGACCCCGTGTGGGAGGGGCGCATCGAGGCCCTCTGTCGCGAAATCGAGCGCAAGACGGGGGCTGAGATCGCGGTAGCCACCATGCCGACGATCGGCGACGAGGATTACCGGGACTACGCGAATCGCCTGTTCGAAGCCTGGAAGATCGGCAAGAAGGGCAAAGACAACGGCGTCCTGATTTTCAACGCCGTCAAAGAGCGGAAGGTGTGGATCGAGATCGGCTACGGTCTTGAGCCGATCATCAACGACGCCAAAGCAGGGGACATTTACCGCCACTTCATGCGGCCGCTGTTGCGGCAAGGCCGCTACGGCGAAGCGTTCTACACGGGGGTTTTGAAGATCGGTCAGATCATCGCCCAGGATGCTGGTGTGACCCTGGAGCCGCCAACCACTGTGAGAACGACGACTCCCGTTGCAAGTGAGCGGCCGACCCAGAGTCCGCTGAAGAAATTGATTGGTTTCCTTTTCACGCTGTTTTTTCTGATGTTGCTGTTTCGCTCCGGGCTCTGGCCGTTGATCTTTCTCGGGGGTGGAGGTCGTGGAGGTTGGGGAGGCGGCGGTTTCGGTGGGGGCTTTGGCGGTGGAGGCTTTGGCGGAGGCTTCGGCGGTTTTGGCGGCGGTGCCAGCGGTGGCGGTGGCGCCGGTGGCGGCTACTAAACCGGCGTTCCTGTTGACGAGCTCAAACGAGATCTTGCGAAGGAGCCATGGGAAAAAGCCCAAAAAATCCGGACCTGATTGTTCCTGAGGTTGTGGAGGATCTCAGGAAGATCTTCGGTGACGACCTGGTGTCCGTTGCTCTGTACGGCAGCGCCGTGCGAGGGGATTACCGGCCAGGCCATTCCGACGTCAACTTTTTTGTCGTGTTGGAACCGCAGGGCTTTGACAAACTGGAGCGGGCCTTCGCTTTCGTGAAGAAGTGGGGCAAGCGAGGCGTGGCTGTGCCGCGGTTTGTCACGGAAGACTACATTCGCCGCTCGTTAGACAGCTTCCCCGTGGAGTTTCTCGGCCTGAAGCTGTGGCACCGAACGGTGTACGGAAGAGATGTGCTCGCGGATCTGGAGATCGACAGCGGTGACCTGCGACTTCAGTGCGAGCGGGAGCTCAAAGGCAAGCTGCTTCACCTGCGGGAGGGTTTTCTGGCTACCTTGGGGAAACGCCGGGCGCTGGAGCATCTGATCAGGGTTTCGCTGCCGAGCTTTTCCAGCGTTTTTGAAGGGCTCGTTGTCCTTCGTGGCCAGGAACCACGTCGCGACCGCGCTGCCCTCCTGCGCCAGACGGCTGAGCTGTTCGACCTGGACGTGGATGTGTTTGATCGCCTCGCGAAGGTTCGGGCCGGCCAGGTGAAACTGGGTTCGGATGAACTCGTGAAGCTTTGCCGCCAGTACATTCGGGAAATTGAAAAAGTCACGGAAATTGTGGACCGGCTTTGACGCACTGAGCGTTGCAACGGCTCTGTAAACCCGTCTAATGGAGGGACTTGATGAGTAAAGGCATGAAAATCTTCGTGGGTGTTCTGGTCGTTTTACTGATCTTGGTTCTCGGAGTGTTGATCTCGATCAAGAACACCTACAACAAACTCGTTACACTGGATGAGCAGGTGAAGACCCAGTGGGCTCAGGTTCAAAACCAGTTGCAACGGAGAATGGACCTGATCCCGAACCTGGTGGAGACCGTCAAGGGGTACGCTGCTCACGAGCGGGAAACGCTGGAGGCGGTAGTTCAGGCGCGAGCCAACGCCACGCGCCCACAGGTGAACGCCGATGAACTACTGAACAACCCGCAGGCAATGCAGCAGTACCTTCAGGCCCAGAACAACCTCAGTCAGGCGTTGGGGCGTCTGCTCCTGGTGGTCGAGCGCTACCCGGAGCTGAAGGCGAACGAGAATTTCATTCGTCTTCAGGATGAACTGGCGGGCACGGAAAACCGGATTGCGGTCGAGCGTCGGCGGTACAACGAGGCTGTACGCGCCTACAACCAGTACATTCGCCGTTTCCCAACCGTGATCATTGCCAACATGCTCGGGTTCCGGCCCAAGCCGTACTTTGAGGCGCCGGCACAGGCTCAACAGGCGCCGCGCGTGGACTTCGGTACAGGCGGCGGCAAGTAGCTCAAGTTCGAACGCGAGAGGTGGGTCTGCTCCTGAACAGCACGCCGGGTTTTTGAGGTGGTCTCTGGCTGCGACGGCCGGAGAACACGGGGTTAGCAAAGAATCTGTTGCGACGGCAGACCCGGTGCGGAGAGCGCCGGGACGTACACAGGAGTTCCAAAACAATGTTGCGTTTTGCCTGTTTGCTGCTGTTTCTCGGGGTTGCGCTAACCGTGGGACCGGACATTCACGCCGCTTCCGGCAGGCAAAAGGTGCTGCTTGACACCGACATCGGCACAGACATCGACGACGCGTTTGCACTTGCACTCATCCTTAGCAGCCCGGAGCTTGAGCTGGTTGGCGTGACCGTGGCTACCGGGCAGACACGCGAACGCGCCCGAATCGTGT
>JAADFT010000078.1 GCA_013152765.1 Calditrichota bacterium
GCGAAGGCGATCGAAGCCTACAAGGTTTTGCTCTCTCTGTACCCTTACGCGCCGGAGGCTCCGGAAATCCAGCAGCGGATCGTGGTGGCGTACGAGCGTCTTGGCGACGAGCAGATGGCTGCTGCAGAGCGCCTGAAGCTGTTCCGGGAGTACGGTCCCGGGAGCAAGTGGTGGGCCAAGAACGAAACCAAACAGGATGTTCGCCAGAAGGCAGACGCTCTTGCACGGAAGGCGCTGCTGGACAACCTGGCTGTCTTGTTGAAAAAGGCGGAGGAAAGCGGCGATTCTGCTGCCTACGCGGACTTTGTCCGGCAGTCACGGTTGTTCCTGGACGAGTTTGCGGGTGACTCGTTGGCTGCGCGCGTTCACTGGAACCTTGCGCTTGTTCTCGACACCAAGCTCGGACGTCGCGACGAGGCGTACCAGCAGTACATCGCTCTCAGCAACACGTACCTGGGCACGAAGTACCAGAAGATGGCGGCCGAGAACGCCGTGGCGCTGGCTGGCGAAGCTGTGGAAAAGCTGAAAGCCGACAGCGTGAACGTGGACTCGAGTGAGTTGAGCAAAGAAGAAGAGCGACTGCTGGAAGCGTACGACAACTACATTCGCCTCTTCCCGAACGACGAGAAAACGTCACTCATGCTGGCCAACGCGGGAGCGCTCTACTACAGCCATCGGCGGTTCGACGACGCTCTGCGCTACTTCAAGACACTGGTCAAACGCTTCCCGAACAGCCCGTATCTGGCGCAGGCCCGCATGACCATCATGGAGAGCTATTTCGGCAAGAAGGACTACCGCAGTACGGAGATCGTCGCCAAACGCATTTTGGCGGACAGCTCCAAGCCTGAACTTTACGGGAAGGCGAAACGGCGGCTTGCGGAAGCCATTTTCCTCCACGCTCAGGACCTGGCCAAAGCTGGTCAGCACGATCTGGCGGGCAAAGAGTACATGCGCATGGCCACAGAGGTCCCCGACGCCGATTTCGCCGACCTCGCTCTGTTCAACGCGGGCCTGGAGTTCGACAAGGTCAAGAGCTACAAACTGGCGATCGAGGCGTACCGGCGTCTGCTGGACGGCTACCCGAACTCCAAGTACCGTCTGGACGGCATGAACAACCTGGCGCTCGACCTTGGAGAGGAGAAGCAGTACGCCGAGGCAGCGCGCCTTTACGAGCAACTTGCTGACCTGCAGCCCGACTCCGCCCGAGCCCAGGACGCTCTTTACAACGCCAGCGTCTTCTACGTGAGAGCGAAGGACTGGCAGGACGCCATCCGGGTCAACCGGCGTTACGTGGACCGGTACCCGAATGCAAAGGAGTCGGACGACCTGTTCTTCGACATCGCGACTTACTACCTGAAGCTGGGCGACCTGGCCAGCGCCAACCAGATCTACGGCGAGTACGCCCAGCGCTTCCCCGATTCGCCGAGGGTGGTGGAAAGCTACTTCCACCGGGGCGAGTTCTACAGCAAACAGGGACAGCAGGAGCTGGCTGTTCAGGAGTTCAGAAAAGCCGTGGAGCACGGCAAAGAGCTCAAGTCGCGCGGTCTGGACGGCAACCCGTACTACCAGGCTGAGGCTCTGTTTGCGCTTAGCGAGATCAAATGGCAGGAGTACAAGTCGATTGCTTTCCGCCTACCGGAAAGCAACCTGCAGCAGGCTAAGAAACGCAAAGCGGACCTGTTGAAGGAGCTGGTCGCGAACTACACCGAAGTGGCAACCTACGGTACGCCCAGGCTGTACGAAGCGACGTACCGGATTGGCGAGGCTTACGAAGACTTTGCTGACACCTGGGCCAGACAGGATGTGGCCGAAACGGATCCGACCCGCCGCGCGGTGTTGCTGAAGAAAATCGACGAAGAAGCGGCCAAGCTCTACGAGCAGGCTGTGGATGCGTACATGAATGGGGCAAAAGCCCTCGAGCGGATTTCCGAAGAGTACGCCGCGGCGCATCCCGACACCAGCACAAACAAGAAAGGCACACGGGTAGCCGAGGTGGACTCGACGCTGGAACTGGCGCAGAAGTGGATTTCACGCACCAAAGGCAAGGTGCCAGAGGTGGTTTACAAGATTGCCGAGACGAATTTCCACGCTGCCGAGAGGTTGCTTGCCGCACCTGTTCCGGCGCAGTTGAATGCTGTGGCACGGCTTGAGTACTGGCACCAGCTTTATTCGCGCGCCATCCAGCCCATTGTGGAGGCAACGCTGAAAGAGCACGAACGCAACCTGAAGCTGGCGAAAGAGCTGGGTGTGGCAGGCGGCTGGGCCGACAGCTCACGAAAACGGATTGCCGAGGTGAGCACGCTGGTTGCGCAGGGTTACCGAAAACTGGCGGATCGTGCTCTCAAGCACTACCAGGAACTGGCAGACGAGCTGCCGCGTCTGGCCGCCATGGCCGATTCCACAGGGAACGGCGAAGACCGAATGTACGACGTAGCGGGTGAAATTGGCCACTTTCTGGATTACGCAAAGGACTTTGCCAAAATCGCCAGCGATCTGTACTTGAAGGCGTTCGAGCGCATGTCCCAACACGAGCTGGGCGGGGTCCTGTTCAAGTACGAGACCGCCTACCTGGCGGACGCGTACGACCAGGCCATGGCGTGCGACTCGCTGGCCAATGAGGCTGCGCAGCGAAAAGAGTGGGCCAAAGCGCAACAGCAGCGCACGGGCGGCTACGTTTGGGAAGACTGCGGCATGACCTTCGAGGACGCTTTCTACAGCCTCTCGGACATCCGCCGCGAAGTGCTTGAATCCGCCTACCATCTGGCGGACACTCTTAACGTCCGCACCCCGGTGGTGGGGCAGATCATGCTGGCGCTGGTCCAGACGGACCCGGAGAAGTACGCTGGGGTTCTTGGGCTCAAGCTGGCGAAGACTGTGATTACCACGGACTCGACCTGGCAGGTGCTGCCGGCGGATTCCGCGGGTGCTGCCAGCCCCAGGTTGGCGATCGTGGTCGGAAATGCAGTCGTTGACTCTGGTCAGACGTGGCAACGCATCTGGGTGCCGGAGAGCGAACCTGCGGCGGAGGACTCGGCGGTCAGCGACTCCGTGCAGCCAGGTTTGCCCAAAACCGCCGGGCACTGGAAGTTCGTGCGCTACTTCGAGTTGAACGGACTCCCGGCCCGAGGCAAGATCAAGATTGCTCTGCCGGGCTCGTACGATCTCTACGTGAACGGTGAGTACATTGCCCACGTGGACTCGGCGGCGGATTCAACAGGTGACGTGCACGAACATGACGTGACGAATTTCCTGCGCGAAGGCGAAAACGTGGCTGAGGTTGTGGTGAATGAGGCCGAGGTGCCTTCGGGAGCAGGTCTTGCGGCAGCAATGCAGGTGGAGTACATCCCGGGTTGGCGAGCTGAGCGCCGTCGCTTCGGGGCCGTTGCCGAGGACCGTCAGCTCGAGCGCTTCTACTACTTTGACAAAAACCGGATTCCGGAATGGCAATTGACAGGAGGTGCGCAGCATGCCCAGAAACTGGCGGACCACGAGCTGCCTGACAACCTTGATCCTGTCCCTGATTCTGGCTCCAACTCTGGCGGTGGGTCAGAGCAAGGGCCAGACAACCGTTAGCTCGAAAAGTGCGAAGGGCGCGAAATCGGTCAAGGAAACCGTGCTGGAGACGATAATCATAGAGGCAGAGGTCGAAAAACCACGGGTAGCCCTCCTTCCAAAGCGGCTGGAACCAAGATTTGGTGACATTGAATTTGTCGACCGGAGCTTTTCGCACGAGCTCAAGGAGAAACCCGCGGAAGACTTGCTTCTGGAGAATTCGTTTTTCCTGCCGAGGAAAATAAAGCCTGCTTCGCGGCTGTATGTGAGAAAATAGGTGGCAACCAGACGGGACATCAAAGCAAGGAGGTAACGTTCGATGGCCGAAGTGATGCGCAATTTCAGCCCCGACACCGCTGGGTGGGTGTTCATGTGGATCCTGCTGGTGACAGCGGTCTTCATGGTGGCCATTGCCGCAGAGCGCCTTGTCTACATCATGCGCAAGAGCGGGCTGAATGCCGAAAAATTCGCCGGTGAGATCCGGCGGTTGGTGGGCAAAGGCGAGTACAACAAAGCGTTGCAGCTTTGTGAAGCAGCTAAGGACAAGCCGTTGGCCCACGTTCTCGGCGCCGGCGTGCGCAAGCTCGCCAAGGAGAAGCAGGGTGAAGTCGACATCCGCGCCATTCAGAACGCGGTCGACGAAGGGGCTCTGGAGGTCATCCCCAAGCTGCACGAGCGCACAAACCTGCTGGCGACCATCGGAAATGTGGCCACGTTGATCGGTCTGATGGGAACGATCTACGGTCTGATCCTCTCTTTCCGCAGTATTTCGGCGCCGGGGATCGACGCCACGGAAAAGGCCCGAATGCTGGCAGCCGGTATTTCCACGGCCATGAACACGACCCTGACCGGCTTGCTGATCGCGGTCCCGGCGGTGTTGCTTTACACTTACATCACGAACAAGACGGCCAAGATCATCGACGAAATCGATGAGCACACGGTGAAGTTCATCAACTTCCTGACGGAGGGACGTTAGCGATGGCGTTCAAACCGTCACTGCGCAGCAGTCGGGTCGGCGAACAGCCGGAAATGAACATGTTCCCCATGATGAACCTCATGGTGGTTCTGATCCCGCTGTTGCTTTCCACGGCTCAGATCGTGAAGCTGGGCGTGATCGATCTCAATTTGCCGCCTGCTGTGAGCGGCAAAAGCACGAGTGCGGCCGTACCGCAGGAAACGGAGAAGAAGCTGGATCTGGCCGTGACGATTACCGACCAGGGCTTCTTCCTTTCCAGCTCTGCCGCCGTGCTGAGCAACGAGAAGGGCGAAGGCCCGTCGATCCCGCTCAAAGATGGCAAGTACGACTTCGCCAAACTTTCTGAGACGCTGTACCAGATCAAGCAGAAGGTGAAGGGTAAATTCAAGGACGACGACCGAATCATCGTCCTGGCAGAGCCCCAGATCCGGTACCAGACCGTCGTTAGCACGATGGACGCCGCCCGTTCGTTCAGGCGGGACGGCAAGGAAGTGACGCTGTTCCCCGACGTTGCGGTTGGCGCTGGCGTGCTTTGAGCTGCCAGGCCTGAGGGAAACTCGGGTACCAAGGCAAGAGGACAGGGTAGAACATGAGTGTTCGAAGAAGCTGGGTTGCATTTCCCCCGTCACGAGCGAAGAAGCACGGCAAGCGAGACGGAAAGGTGACGCTGAACCTGACGTCCATGATGGACATGTTCACCATCTTGCTGGTGTTTCTGCTCGAGGCGTTTTCGATGGAAGGGCAGTTGATTCATCCTTCGGAGTATCTCACTCTGCCGAAATCCACGGTGAAGCAGCCGCCAGAGCTGGCGCTGGACGTGGTGGTTTCGAAGGAGTGGGTGATGGTGAACAACCAGCCCGTCGTTCGGGTGGCGGAGGTTCAGAAGCAGAGCGGGCTGGTCATCCCTGAGCTCAAGGCAAAGCTGGATGTCTACGCCCGTGAAGCGAAGAAAATGGAAGAGCTGTACGGCACGCCATTTTCGGGGAAGGTAACCATTCAGGGTGACAAGGATCTGCCTTACGAGACCCTCATCAAGGTGATGGCGACGTGTGGTCGCGCCGAATACCCGAACATGAGGCTGGCTGTTTACCAGAAGAGCGGCTGAGAATGACGTTCACGCAACGCGACGCACGGCTGAACGCAAAAACGGGCAGGGGTAACCGTGAAGCGAAAGGATGACATGAACGACAGGATCGTCGAATCCGTTGTAGACGAGCCCGAAGTGGTTGAGCTGGACCCCCAGACGGTGCGGGAACGCTTCCGGCGGAGTCCCTTCGAGGGGTTCGATCGGCGCTTCCTGAGTATCCTGCTGATCTCCTTCGTGGTGCATTTCTCGATTGCCCTCTACTTTGTGATCAATCCGCCGCCGGCGGAGTTCTCTCAGGAGGAAATCGAGAAAATTCAGAAGCGCTACGTGAAACTGGTGCTGAACAAGGAAGTGCCCAAGGAGGAAAAGGTCCAGAAAGTCGAAGGGCTCGGCAAGGAGACCGCGGCACCTGAGAAAGCAAAACCGGAGGAAAAGCCCAAGGCCCAGGCCGAAACCAAGACTGCGAAGGCCGGGCGTAAGGCCAAGGGCCCGGTTAGCGCCGAAGCCAGAGCGGCGGCCCGACGGCGAGCAGCAGCAGCCAGAAGGCAAACGCGAGCTCAGATTGCCAAGCAGGCTTCCAGCGCGGGTGTGCTCGCCCTCCTCACGGGTGCTGGTAGTTCCAGCTCTGGCGACGGCGTGGAAGACGTACTGAACGACGTTGGCAATCTCAACCAGGATCTGGACACAAAGCTTTCGCAGGTAGGCGGTCTGAAGACGCACGGCAAGCCTGGCCGTGGCTCCGGGAACGGCGACGGTAGCGGCAGGGCGGTCCGCGGAGGCCGCGCCACGTCGTTGGCCAGCATCGACGACCTGGTCAGCGGGCTAAGTGAGGCTGAGGCGGCCTCGCTGAAGCGCAGCGGCGATCTGATCGTTTCTTCCGCTTCCCCTGTGGAGGGGGGACCTGGTGCGAAAGCCGGAAGCCGCGATCCGGATGCCGTGTCGGCCATTGTGAACAAGCACAACTCGGCCATCCAGTACTGCTACCAGCGGGCCCTGCGCCGCAACCCGGACCTGAAAGGCAAGCTGGTGGTGCGCTTCACGATTACGCCCGAGGGCCGTGTGAAGAATGTTGAAGTGGTTTCCACCACGCTGACGGACAAGAGCGTGATCGATTGTGTTGTGAGCAGGATTCGGCGGTGGAGCGATTTCGGGGCCATCGATCCCTCCAAAGGCGACGCAACGTTCCGTCAGGTGTACGCGTTTGGCTACTGATTGAAAGACGCATTGGCCGGGCCCGAGGATGGGACCGGCGGTGGCTGTCTTGTGCGAGAAAGGGCCAGTTCCCAGGACGGGAGACTGGCCCTTTGTAATTTGCGCGGACTGTGTCGCTTCCTAAAAAGCAGCGCCCGAGAAGCAGCGCGTGGGGATTCTCGCAGAAAGGTCTTGTCGGACAAGTGCGAGAACAAGTGGTCGGTTTGCTCGAACGCTTTTGGAGCGGATTCACGAAACAGCGGCTGCGCGGGAGCGATTAGCTGCACAAAAAAGCCCGCACGTGAGTTCGTGCGGGCCAGTAGTGTTCGGTAACGGGCTTGAACGGAACTTGCCTACTTGAAGAAGTAGTAGCGGTAGTCTTTGATTTCTGCGTTCTTCTTCAACTGAGCCAACCACTCACTGTAGGCCCTGGCACGCTTGCGTTGCAGCAACTGCTGGTAGAGCTGCGGCCTGGCGGCCTGGTAGGCCTTCTCGTCGAACTTGTCTTTGTCGATTAGCTCGATGAGATACCAGCCCTTTGTTCCTTCCACCGGCGGCGAAATCTCGCCGGGCTCTAACGCAAATGCCGCACCAATGAATTTTCGGTCCATTCCCAGCCCCGGCACGGGCCCGGCCATTGTGAAAGGATCGGGTTCTCGCACCTTGGATGGGTCGTCGACGACGTCGAAGAGGGACGCACCCTTCTTGATTTTCTCGTACGCCTGCTTGCAGGCTTCACCCGCCAGCGCCATGGCCTTCTGACGCTTGAGAATGTTCTCGATCT
>JAADFT010000079.1 GCA_013152765.1 Calditrichota bacterium
GCAGCTTCAGAATGGCCTCTCGAACCTCGGCCTTCGTGGCGTTCTGACCTGGCGCGTGGCAGAAGGAGCAGTTGATTTCCGGCGACGTCGGTGCCACAGTCTCGGTGTTGAAGACAACCTTGCCGCTCTGCAGAACCTCAATCAGCGCCGTTTGGAAAGGTTCGAACGTGCCGTCGTCCAGGTTCGCTGTGAGCGGAATGCCCTCGGCCACGAAGTGGTCCCCGGCGGGCTCCATCTCCCCTGTAAGTCCAAAGCCCTTCAGCCCCACGTCCTGCTCAAGTTTTGCGCCAAAGAGCTTTTCCGCGTAGTCCCAAAAGTTCGTCTTCCCGCGGGATGTCGTGTTGTGGTCAAAGGCGTAACGGATGGCGTAGCCTTCCGTCACAATCTTCGGCTTTCCACCGCGTACGATCACCTGCGCCCAGAGCGTCTGGTACGGCGGCAAAATGCAGAAAACGGACTCGTCGTCATCGTAGCAGTGCATGCCGAGGTCGTTCCAGGGGTCGTTCCAGGCCAAAACGACGACCTCGCCGAGCTGAATTGTTGGTTTCTCGGCTTTTGCCTCGCCACCCTGTGCCTCGGTGCCTTTCTCCTTGCCGCCGCTGCGCAGGTAACGGATCAGGGCCTGCATCTCCTCGTCACTCAGCCTGACCGGGGGCATCGACACCCCCGCAGCCATGGGATCGGTGAGAAAAGCGGCCAGCTCCTCGTCCGTCTTGAACTTGGCAGCTTTGCTGAAAGCATCGCCGGCCAGCCCCGGGTGGCAGGACCCGCACTTCTGGCTGAAAATCGCTTCGCCGCTCACCGGAATCTTGAACGCCGGAGGAGTGATCACCAGGTTCTCCTGAGCGTCCATCACGCCGGCGATCAGGTCCTTGCCCCGCGTCATGCTGCGCGTCCAGCCCATGAACCAGATTGCCGCCACCACCAGCACCACGCCAATCCACAAAGGACCGAGTGCGAGGCCACTGCTGTCGGCTCTGCCGTAAATCAAGAACAAAATGACGGCGACGACGCCAGCCAGAAGCCCCAGGATCCAGGGAATCAGCGCTTCGCCGAAAAGAATCGCACGTCCTGTTTCCGGAAGCGCCAGGACGTACCACACACCCGGAACGACCTGCAGGATGCTGGCCCACGCGGCCAGGCGTGCCCCCTTTGCGGCTTCAAACACCCGCTGGGGATCGCCGGTCCCAACCTTTTTCGCTTTCCAAACGGCCTTCACCACGATCAGAGCGCCAACAATGGCCACGGCCGCGAGCAACCTGTGCAGAAGAGCAGGCCAAAAGGTGGGGTTGAACACACCGTGCCAGACGTTGCCGGTCTCAACCCACTTACCCGGCGTAGCCATGAAAGTGACGCCAGCCGTGAACACAATGGCCACCAGCAACGGTGCGAGCCCAGCGACCAGCCCGAGAAGCATGTGGGCTCCCTTGCGGTTGGCCATGGCATCCCAGCGCAGGTAGTAGAGAGCCATGAAGAGCAGGTTGATCAGGTAACCGGCGAGCAGCTGAAGTACCAGAAACCAGAAGAACACGTTGAAAATGGCAGCGATCAGCACCGGGTACAGACCCAGAAAAAGCACCACCATCGCGCTGCCGAAAATGCCGCCAATGACCGTGGCCTCGATGACCAGCGGGATGAGGCCGTGCGCAAGTCGGTCGTAGCGCTCATCGCTCTTCTTGACCCCCAGAAACTCGAACACGACGGCGACCAGCGGCCCCGCAAGGGCCACCGACACCAGCGTGATGTGAATCAAAGCCACCAGCCCGATCAGGACTGATTTGCTGACTGGCAAATGAACAGGTGGCAACGTCATGACTCTTTCCTCCGATCTTGGTTGCTACTGCAACGTGCTTCTCTCGCACCGACCAAGAACGCCGGAACTCACTGACCAGCCTTCTGCCGCAGGTACTGCACGAGCTGGTCCAGTTCGGTGTCGCTGCCTTCGAAGGGAGGCATCATGTCCTTGCCCTTCGAAGCAGGATCTCGGAGGAAAGCTTTCAAGGCATCATCCGTGCTGTACTTCGAGGTCGCGGCGAACGCATCGCCGCCAACAGAGGGGTGACATGGCGCGCAGGCATCCTCGAAAATCTTGGCGCCCTGGTCCGCCCCCTCAGACTGCGCCGCTGTTGTGGGTGCCTCCTCCACAAACGTCTGGTTGCCGTACATCACGCCGTAAATCAGGTAAGGTTTGCGGGCCCTCTCCCGCGTGAAGCCCATCAACATCGTGGTCGCCACGATCATGACCATGCTGAGCCAGAGCAACCCGCGGGCGCCCGCATTGCGCAGCGTTTTTTCCGCTGAACGGCTGGTGAAGTGCACAATCAACACGGCCGTGCCCGCCAGCAGCATGGCTCCGTACCAGTAGGGCGTCAGCTCGCCAGCCAGAAGCTTTTTCCACACGGCTTCCGGGAGCTTTTGCAGGTACCAGACACCCGGCACGAATTGCAGCGCCGTGGTGACCACCGCCCAGGTACCTGCGTAACGCAGCGCCCAGGCAGCGTAGCCGGGTTGCGGCTCCCGCTTGCGCATGTAAAGAGCGTAGGCGATCATGAAGAACGAAGCAATCGACAGGCTTGCAACCGCGCGGTGAGTCACTGAGGGCCACATCGAAGGATTGAAGAAAGCGTCCCAGGCGCTGTGCGTCTGCACCCATTTGCCGGGCGTAAGCAGAAACGAGGCCAGGGCGTTGATCAGAAACATGCTGCTCCAGGAACCCACTGCACCAAGCAACCCGAAGAACATGTGCAGCCCTTTCCGGTCCCGCAACTTGTCCCAGGTGTACTTGTACGTGACAATGAAGACCGCCTCCACCAGGAAGGCCAGAATCTCGATGGCCAGCGGCCAGAAGAAAATCCGCGCACCGGTGGTGAAGAATTTCGGGAAAAGCCCCGTGTTCAGCGCAACAATCCCCACGCCCAGGACCGGCCCCAGCACCATGGCCACAAACAGCATGTTGGCCAGGTGCCTGGCGAAGAGATCGTAGCGCTCGTCTTTTTTCTTGACGCCGATGTACTCCGTGATGACCGCCAGAAGGGGTCCCCCGACGACGAAATTGGCGAAGAGAATCATGTGCACGAGCATGACGATCGCCATGAAGCCGCTCGCACCCAGGAAGGGTACCTTGATGGCTGGAAAATTCATGGCCTCCTCCTTCCTTGCCCCAGGCGACGGCCGACCAGTGGGCCGCACCAAACCGTGCGTCCAGCGCAACTCCCTTGCGAAAGGGCCTCGCCCCCGAATCCGCTGCTCGAAAGTCGGCAACATCCCGACCTTTTCAGGAACAGCATTCCGATCTGGTCCAACCGCCGCGCCTGTGCTAAGTCCCTGCCTCCGTCAAGAAACGGGAGAATCAAATCGCGCGCCGACCGAAGCAAGTCCGTGCCACTGGATCCCCCTCAGTTGCGTCGACTTCCGTGGGCGTTCACGAGTCGGTCTCACCCGAGCGAGCTCGCCGCCGTCTCAAGCCGGGCCTGGAGCGGAGGGGAACATCGTTGCCCCTCCGGCTCCCGTCTCTCAACCCCACTTGCCCTTGCTGATGTGCGTCTCAATCTCCGCCTTGATCGACTGCTTCAGCTCCCAGGCGCTTTTCTGCGCCGCCTTGAAAATGGCCACGCAGCCGGGATCCAGGTTGTCGTCGATTCCCTTCGCAGCAATTTCCAGAACCTCATCCAGAATACCGGAAAGCTGCATGTGCAGGTTGTTCGTGAATCGCGCCCGCTCGATCAACTGCTCTTTGTCGCTCTCAATCTTGGTGAATTTCTCCTTGGGGGCACCACACTTGGGACAGCGATCCGGCGCTTCGTCGCCGTCGTGAACGTAGCCACAAACCGAGCATCTCCACTTCATCGCTACCTCCTTCGCTTGGTTTTGCTGTTCAGCCGGAAATCTCAAAAAGACAAGGCCCCGAGGTCGGCGCAGACCTGCCTCGGGGCCCGTACGTCACGAGAGTTTCTTGTGGCAGAACCACCAGTCGTAACAGGTGTACTCCTGAAGGCGTTTTCGGGCCGTCTCCTCGTCCGTTGCTGGGGGAATGATCACCTCATCCCCAAGCAGCTCGTTGTTTGGCCAGTTAGCCGGAATGGCGACACCTTCCTTGTCCGACACCTGCAGACCCCGCACCATCCGGAGGATTTCATCCATGTTACGACCCAGCTCCTGAGGGTAGTACAGCATGGCGCGCACAACCCCCTGCGGATCGACGATGAACACCGCACGAACGGTGTTCGTACCCTTACCCGGATGGATCAACCCGAGCGTGCTCGCCACCTTACCTGTGTCGTCGGCGATGATCGGGAATTTGATCTCCTCGTTCAGGTTGTCTTTGATCCACTCCACCCACTTGATGTGCGAGAAGACCTGGTCGATGCTCAGACCAATGAGCTCGCAGTTCAGCTCCTGGAACTTGTCGTACCGTTTTTGAAACGCGACGAATTCCGTCGTGCAAACGGGCGTGAAGTCCGCAGGATGACTGAAAAGCACGAACCACTTCCCGGCGAAGACCTTCGGGAGCTTCATGGGCCCGTGCGTCGTCTGAACTTCCAGTTCGGGAAACTTGTCGCCGATCAGAGGGATACCACCTTCCATCGCAACACCTCCTCACCACACTTGGTCCTTAACGGTTTGTGAAGTTGTACAGGGGTGGCCGCCAGCGGCGGTTCCCCACGTAACGGCACGCACAAAACAGCAGTCCCCCAGTTTGTGTAACCAATCCCGCCGGGTCAGATATTTCCGCATCTCTCGGGAACAGAGAATCCACGCTGTTTCGGCTCGCAGGCGGTTTCTACCGCTCCGACATCTTCCACGACGCCGCAGCACCGGACCGGAGGATACCGGACGCCCCCCTGTCCCGCGCTGCAGCAAGTCCCCGTTAGCCAGCTTCCAGGTCGAACTCCGGCACACCGAACCAGAATCCCTGGCCGGTAAGGCTGTCGATTTCGGCCTGGATCAAATCGTAGTGCGCCTCTTCGATGTCGCGGAGCTTGGCGAAGAGCTGCCGGACTTCCCGGTCCGTAGTCCTTTCCATCAACCTGTTGTAAAACTCCACGCTGCGCCGCTCGAGCTCTAAAGCCGTCCGCAAGGCCGTGAGCTCGTCAGCGTGTTCTTCGCCCTTCGTTTTCGCGTCGATTTCTTGCAAAGCCGGGCGCACCACGGCGATCGGCTTGAAGTCCGCAGGCGGAGGCGACCACTTCCCTTCCTTTTCCAGCCTCAGGCGGTACTGGTGAAAGAACTTCATGTGGTCCAGCTCGTCACTCGCGAGCCGGAGAAACATGTTTTTCCCCGTCACGTCCTTCGTTTTCCGGGCCAGCTTGATGAACGTCTCAAGCCCGGCCATCTCCAACTCCATCGCCGTCAGGATGGCCTTGGCCAGATCCAGTGGTTCTGCCATCGCGTCTCCTCGTTTCAGTGTTTTGCTTTTCCGGTACGTCGCCTTTCGGCGTCCCCACAGCTACCTCTGCACTGGACTGCAACCACGACCAACGTCGCTGAAGCGCTCGCCCGACACTCGAGACCGCAGTCAGCTCGAGCACACTCCGCCCTTTTGACTCTCAACGCCACCTCGCTACGGCAGCCACGACATTCAGCCCCTGGTGCTGACTCGCCAGCTCAGACGTGTTACATCCGCTCCGCCGCGAACAAGGCCAGAGCGCTTTCACCGCTCGAGATTCCCGAGAGCAACCAAAGCGTGCACACAACCAATCGCGCTTGGATGAGTGACAAGTCAGCACCCGGCTGGCACAGCAGAATCTAACCGATCCGCACCGGTCCTCTGGTTGCGTCGGTGCGCCTCGGATTCACGACAGCGCAGCCGCTTACCGAAACCTCAAGAGCCTGGTGTCGGACAGGATACGACTGGCCCAGCCGAACGAATCAACCGCCGTCGAACATCCAGCCTTCCTGTTCGGAGTGCCACAGCTCCGGGTTCTCCAGGTAACGGAAGGAACTGTCGAGGATCTCGTAGTGCTCTTTTTCTTGCTCCAGCATGAACTCGTAGAACGTCTTCCCGTCGGGATCGGAGACTTTCTCCAGCAGCCCCTGGTAAAACTGGACGGCTTTGTTTTCGAAGTCGCGAGCGGTCTTGTAAGCCTCCAGGGCCTCGCTGTCCGGTTTGACGAGCTCGTCGATCTGTTTCTGCGCCTCTTTGAAGATTGTCTTCACTTCCTGCTTTGGCGACGGCTCGTCCTTGATCGCCTGACGCACATCGCCCCAACTGTCCGCGTCCTTCAAACTGGCGTAAAACTTCTTGATCAGGGCGACGTGCTCCAGCTCCCAATCCGCCAGCCACTTCAACGTGCGTTTAGCCAGGGGATTGTGCACCCGCTCTGCCGCGTCAAGGTAGAACTTCCTGCCGTCTTCTTCCATTTGGAGAGCTGTCTGCAGCGCCTCCAGGTCCTCTTTGTGTCCACTCATGTCGCTCCTCCTCAAGGGCGAAAAAACGTCCACCGTACTCACTCAAAATGCCGACTCCGTGTGCCCCCGCCGAAAGCCACAACCTGCTTTGTCACCGCAGGCGAAAATCGCTTTGCCGCAAAGTTCCGGCTCGACCCCGCGACCTCAAAAAGCGGAAACGAACCCTGCCAGCAGCCGTGTGTTCTTGGCGCGCTTGTCGTAAGTGCCCTCGAATACCAGTCGCAGATTCCGGTGCAGGAGGTACGAGTAACTGGCTGTGAACGACTCGTAGTCGAGACCCAGGTTCAGCAGTTCAGGGGAAGACTCACCGTCGACCCGATTGTAGAGGAGAGTGAGGAAAGGCCGGCCCATTTCACCGTGCAACGCCCAGATCAGCTCCACAATGTAGCCACGCGTTTCCACCTCAACCGGGTGCACACGCATGAAGTAGGGATTGTCGTCCCGCCGGACGATCGCCTGTGCGTTCAGTTGCAGGCTCTTGCTGAAATCCACCGTCGCATCCACCCCGAGGTAATGGAAACGGTCCGTCACCCATTCCCGGGTAGGCTGGGAGCCGGAAGGAAACAGTTCCTTGTACTTTTCTTCCTTCCCGTAGTAACCGAAGCCACCGATGCGCACATTTCCCACCGACTGCGACACCCGCAACAGCACGTTCTTGTAGTTGTCGGTGTCAAAATTGCGCAGTGCATCGGCAGGCGATTTTCCGTTGCCATTCAGCACTTCGAGAACCACGTCCGAACCGAAGCTGGTACCGTACGTCAACATCAGGCCGCGGTCGTAGGTCAGATTCGCCCGCGCCGCCCCGACGCGAACCCGGTAGATCTGGTAATCTTCGTACGTCAGTCTGAGCTCACGCTTGAACAGCGGGTCGGAAACCTGAAACTGACCAATCATCAGGTCCAGATCGGTACCGAACAGATTGTTGAAATGGACGTAAGCGTCTTCCACGCCTGCCACTTCACCGCGCTCAGAAAAGAAAAAGTAGAAGTAGTACGAGACATCTTTGGCAATCTGCCCGCCCGACAGGAATTTCAGGTAGTACGGCATCTGGAAATCGCTCTTTCGCGCGCCTTCCTTGGTCTGCACGCGAAAGTAGTTGTCGAACCGCACGGCAATGGGCAGTTCGCGCTGCAACGTCAAAATGGGGTCGCCGGTGTCTCGAAAGAACCGGACTGGCTCCTTGCCTTCGAGCTGAAAGGCGTTTCCAGCAAAATCTTCACCGTAAGCTTTCAGTCTGGGCACAGGGGCATGGCAGGTACTGCACGACAGCCGGTACTTCCGCGCAAAAGCGGGGATGGCTGACCCGGTTTGTGGCCAGACAAATGCGACGGCCGCGGCCACCAGCACGGCCCAAATTACCGCTCGTCTGCTTGCCATCATTCAATCTCCTCTCTCCGATCACATGCGCAAAGCCATTTTCTCAGTCCACAACTTCAAACCAGGTCTCCGCGTCGTTCACACGGATGATCTCCGTTTCGTCCTCCGGCACGCCGAGAAAGTCCGCCACCGACTTCACCAGGCGCCGGTAGTTCAGCTCAGCACGCACGACAACTCGCCCAAGCGGGATGTCGTCGGGAACCGTCCAGGTGTAGGTCT
>JAADFT010000080.1 GCA_013152765.1 Calditrichota bacterium
TGGAGATCAAAACCCCGGGCTACGTTGTGAAATCGCCCGCTTAAGCGGGCTTCACGGCGAGGGAACCTACGTTTCGGGCAAGCAGCGAAACGCAGACGCTCGGCGTCCCTTTATCCCCCTGCATCTCCCGATCTCCCGAGTCCTTTCGCAAGAACATTCCCGTCCAGACAAACGTCGCCCGTAAATGGTCCCTGTTTTGCGATTGCGGTACGGGTAACGCGAGTTCGATCTGGCCTCCTTACCGCGAATTGGTGGCGCTCCAGCCGCCAAGACCAGCCGTGCTCAAAGTCGCCCCTTGATTCTGTAGAGCTGTTTTTCTACTTTACTGCCGAAAAGTGAGCTGGCTTCGACTCTACAGACAATGTTTCTTTGGAGGATCTGTTGGACGCAGCACGCGAGATGGAATCGGTCGTCCGCCGGTTCCTGGAGCTTCTGGGTGAAAACCCGGATCGCGAGGGTTTGCTGAAAACCCCGCAGCGGGTCGCTCAGGCCTGGGAGTATCTGACCCGGGGTTACCGGACGGACATCAAAGAGATCGTCAACGGCGCAGTCTTTACCGAAGATTACGGCGACATGGTGCTCGTCAAGGATATCGCGTTCTACAGCATGTGCGAGCATCACCTCTTGCCTTTTTTCGGTAAGGCCCACGTGGCCTACATTCCGGATGGCAAGATCATCGGCATCAGCAAGATTCCCCGGATCGTCGAAATGTACGCGCGCCGCCTGCAGGTGCAGGAGCGCCTCACCGATCAAATTGCCTCAACGCTCCAGGAGGTGGTGCAACCCAAGGGCGTAGCAGTTGCCGTGCAGGCGCGTCACCTGTGCATGATCATGCGCGGGGTGGAAAAGCAGGATTCCCTGATCACAACCAGGGCCTTCCTCGGTGTATTTCAGGAGGATGACTCCCTGCGGCGGGAGTTCATGGAGCAACTTCGTCTGGCTGCGCCGTAGTCCGGACCTCGCGTGTTCCGGTCGTGCAGCTGCTGTTGACCACGAGAGATCAGCCGCAACCCGAGCAGGGGGCGGCGCGTTTAGGTACTTGACGGGGCAAATGGGGTCTTTCGGCCGCTAACTCAGAAAGGGAGGGTGCTATGCCAAAGCTCACCTATTTCGGGCACGCTGCTTTCCTGCTTGAAGATGGCAACACCAAGATCGTGATTGATCCGTTTCTCACCGGCAATCCTGTGGCATCGGTTAACCCCAACCAGGTTCAGGCTGACTACGTGTTGCTCACGCACGGCCACGGCGATCACCTTGGCGACGGTCTCACCATCGCCAAGCGCAACAACGCAACCATCGTGGCTCCGTACGAACTGGCCATGTACTGCCAGTCTCAGGGAGCCAACGTACACCCCATGCACATCGGCGGAGGCCACACCTTTCCCTTCGGCCGCGTGAAACTGACCATTGCCCATCACGGGTCCGCCGCCGAGATCGACGGCAAGCTCGTGTACATGGGTAACCCTTGCGGCTACCTGGTTACCGTTGGCGGCAAAACCGTGTACCACGCCGGCGACACAGGCCTTTTCCTCGACATGCAGTTGATCGGCGAGATGAATGAAATCGACGTGGCCCTGCTCCCCATCGGCGACAACTTCACGATGGGCATCGACGACGCTGTGAAGGCGGTGGAATTCCTCAAACCCAAGCTCGCTGTGCCCATGCAAACCTTCGAAGTCATTGACGCAGATCCAAACGAGTTCGCCCGCAAGGTGGAAGAGAAGGGATTCAAAGCCAGGGTGCTCGATTTCGGAGAAAGCATGGAGTTCTGATTCCGCTCCGCCGAAACTCCTGTCACGTCGGAAGCCTCCCTTGTTTCACGGGAGGCTTTTGTTTTTCCTGCAAGGCCAACGCCCGAACGCAGGCCGCGACCGCGTGCGATCCGGCGCAGCAACCGGATTTCCTGAACCAGCGGGCCTGACCCCGCCCGACGCACACCTCGCCTCATGCGACCAAGCCCTCTACTGCGCATCCAGCCGCGGCGATTCTTTCAGAACGAGCTGCTCCAGTCTGTTTCCAGCCGCCCCTAAACACAAAAAGCCCTCACCAGCCAACAATTCGCTTGCATTTGCGTCGCTCCGAGCTTAAAATCGGGCAGCGCTCTTGTGAAGTCTCAGGCGCCGCTTCTCCCCTGGTACAACGTAGCACTCAGGTGGTCAGCGCTTCAGGAAGCGTGACCGCGTTCTACACAGCACATGTTCAGAACTTCGGTCGATTCAGCGGGAGGAATCATGCAGGCAGACCCACGCTACGGTGACATCTTCCGGAAAGCCCAAGATCTGCACATCGCCATCGTGGGCGATTTCTACCTGGACCGCTACATCCTGGGCAACATGGAGGCCATTTCCAGAGAGGCCCCGGTCCCCATCGTTCGGATCGAACATGACGAGTACCTGCCTGGAGGTGCAGGCAACACGACACTGAACGTCCGAGCCCTGGGTGTGCAAACCTGCGCGGTCGGGGTGATTGGCGACGACCTGTCCGCTGAAATCATGCTCCGCGAATTCAAGAAAAGGGGAGTGGATACCCGCTATCTGCTGCGCGATCCCAACCGGCACACACCGACGTTCAACAAGATCTACGCTTCATCTTTTCACGGTAAGAAGCAACAGGTGGCTCGTTTCGATCAGGAGAATGACGAGCCCATTTCTCGCCAGGACGAGGACAAGATCATCGAGATCCTGGAAAGCGAAATGCCGCGCTGGGACGCCGTGATTGTGGACGATTACAACGAGGTCCAGGAAACAGGGGTGGTCACGCCCCGCATCCTGGAGGCCGTGGAGCATCTGTCGCAGAAACACGGTGTGATCACCATCGGCGATTCACGTCTGCGAATCCAACGTTTTCGCCGCTTCACGGCGCTGGTCCCCAACGAGGTGGAGCTGGCCATTGGCCTTGGCATCGACGAAGACGCTGTACAGAGCGACGAAGGTCTTGAAAAAGCGGGGTGGGAACTTGAGTCACTGGTGGAAGCGGAGTACCTCGTGGTCACCCTGGGCGAGAAGGGAGCCCGGATCTTCTTTCGGGAAGACGGCAAAACCGTTCACGTGCCCACCTGGCCCGCGCGCGGCGAGATCGACGTCACCGGGGCAGGCGACTCATTCGCGGCAACGCTTGCGACGGCCCTTGCCGCCGGAACGGACATCGTCACGGCTGTCACCCTGGCAAATGCGGCGGCCAGCATCGTCGTCCAGAAGCTGCACACAACGGGAACAGCCTCGCCGGAGGAGATCCTTCGGCGTCTGAACGAGCCCCGGTAAGCAGCAAATCAACAGGACCTGGGGGATCACTCGCAGGACCTGTCTGGTAGCCGGGCAAAACGGGAGTGATGCCTCCGCAACGACTCTTGAAGCAGCAGTCGATGCCCAGCGCGTTAGAACAGTGCCATGAGCGCCTGAACAAGAAGCACGCCTGCGAACACCGAACTGAACAGCAGGGTAAGCCAGCCGAAAAACCTGTTGAACCAGGAGTTGGAAAACTCGCCAACGATCTCCTTGTTGGCGTTTAGAGCAAGCAGGACACCAACGAGCACGGGCAGTAGCAGGCCGTCTAAAACCTGACTGTAGTACAGCGCCTGCACGGCTGTGAGCGGGGAGAGGTGAATCAGGTCGCCGATGATCAGAGCGCCAAAGAAGACGCTGTAGAACCCCTTCGCGTCGCTGACTCTGTGGTCCAGCCCTTCACGCCAACCGAACGTGTCGGCCACGGCGTAAGCTGTGGAGCCGGCAAGCACAGGAATCGCCAGAAATCCGGCCGACAGAATTCCCACCGAAAACAGAGCCAGCGCCGAGCGCTTTCCCAAAGGCTCCAGCGCCATTAGGGCATCGGACACCGTGTTGATGGCCATGTGCCTGCCAAACAGCATGACGCCGGCCGCCACAATGATGCAGAACGCGATCAGGTTGGAGTAGATCATGCCGACAGCCGTGTCGACCTGGACAGACCTGGCCTGGGCAACAGTCTTGTGTTCTTCCTTTTCTTCCGACGCCTGCCAGAACAGCATGTACGGCGAAATGGTTGTGCCCAGCATCCCCAAAGCGGCAAGGAGAAACGCCGAGGAAAACGACAGGTGCGGGAGAAACGTGCCTTCCAGTACCGTCAAAACGTTCGGCCGGGCCAGCACTGCTGCCAGCACGTAAGCGACGAGCACCAGCGTGAGCCCCACGAAAACGCGTTTTACGGTTCGGTAGGTCTTGAACGTCACCAGGTAGGCGATCAGAGCGGTGATCGGGATGAGCCAGTGAACCGATCTCACGCCGGTCAACAGTTCGAGCACTTCGGCCACACCCTGTAGATCCGCCCCAATCGTGATGACGTTCGCAACTGCCAGAATCAGTACCACCGCCGCTGCGGCTTTTTTGGAGTAAAAGCCGCGGATGATCTCCGGCAGGCTTTTGCCGGTGACGATGGCCAGTCTGGCCGCCATGTCCTGCACAGCAACCATCATCGGGGTCGAGAGCAACATCAGCCAGAGTAGGGAAAAGCCGGTTGTCGCCCCCACCGTGGTGTACGTCACAATGCCTGCGGGATCGTCGCCGGCGCCGCCGGTAATGATGCCCGGGCCGAGTTCTTTCACCCGTTGTCGGTTCTTGCGAACCTCTTCCAAGAACCGCTGCGAGCCCGCATGAAGGGCACTCGGGACGAATTTCCCGCGCCCTTCAGACATCACGAACCTCCACCTTCGGCAGAATCGCCTCGATGCCCTCCCTCGTCGCCACGGCCGTTCCAGGTTGCAGCGTAGTAGCCGTGCCAGCAGCAACCGCAAAACGTAAGCTCTCCTCCAGCGGCATCCCCTGGAGGCGCCCGTACAGGAAACCCGCCACTGCTGAGTCCCCAGCCCCCACGGTGCTCACGACCTTCACTTTGGGCGGCACAGCCAGCAAACGCGCCTTCGCGTCCACCAGCAGGATTCCTCTGGCGCCCATCGACACCAGCACAGTCTCAACGCCTTCTCGTCTCACGTCCTCAGCCGCCGCAATCACGTCAGCCATTGCCTGCAAGTCCCTGCCGACGAGCCTGCTCAATTCGTGCAGGTTTGGCTTGATCATCTGCGGTTTGCCGGTGATCCCGACGCGCAGATTCTCGCCGTCCGTGTCGAGCACAACCTGGGCGCCCAGCTTCTTCACCGTCTCGATGCTTCTGGCGTAGATGATCGGGCTCAGTCCCGGCGGCAGGCTACCGCTGAAGACAACGAAGCGAGCGTCGCTGAGACTTTCCAGCTTCTTGAAGAAAGCTGTAAGCTCTGCAGGCTGGATTTCCGGACCACGGGCGTTGAGCAGCATCTGCACGCCAGTACTCTCCACGTGTACGATCACGTTTGTTCGCGTCTCGTTCGCAATTGGCGTGAAGTCGCAGTACACACCCTCGAGCAGGAGCATTCCCTCAACCTCCATCCCGGCGTACCCGCCGAGGAAACCGAGAGCCCTGCTCGCAACTCCCAAATTCATCAGCACTCGCGACACGTCGATCCCTTTACCGCCAGCGAACTTCTCCTCCTTGTCAATGCGATTGGCGTCGTCGTAATCGATGCTCTTGACCCAGATTGTGCGGTCCAGGGCCGGATTCAGCGTGACAGTGTAAATCACGAGGCACCTCCTGCCGGAACGTTTCCAGCGGCTTCTTACGAATCAAACCAAGCACGAAAGGTCGGCACTCGCTTCTTCGTAAAGCGCGTCCGGAGAGTCAACGGACGACACCACTGCACGGGTTCCCTCATTTCTTCCAGAAAAGCAGGCGAATTCCAGCGGGCTTCAGGCTTCGCAAAGCAAAGACTCAGAGCCGGTGCTCGCAGCCTTCAACACCGCAGATTTCTTTGAATTTACCTGATGGGCGCCATTTTTCCCTTGCGTTTCTCCAAGTTAATTGCGATCTTTAGTGTCCGATTTGGCCTGGCTCTGCAGTTTTCGCCTGCCAGGGCAAAGATTCGAGCAGGAGCAAACGAGGGGACTGACTCAGATTAAGGAGAGTGGCCATGTTAAGCGACAAACTGAAAGAAGAACTGAACAAGCAGCTCAACCGCGAGATTTACTCAGCTTACCTCTACATGTCCATGGCGGCATACAGCGACGCGAATGGCCTGCCGGGTTTTTCGGCCTGGTTCCAGGCTCAAGCCGCTGAGGAGCTTGCCCACGCCATGAAATTCTACAACTACATGTCGGACCGTGGGGTGCGCGTTGTACTGGAGGCTGTGCCCAAGCCGACCACCGATTACGACTCCCCCACGCACGTGTTTGAAGAAACCTTGAAGCACGAGCAGTACATCACGGAGAACATCAACAAGCTTTACGAGCTGGCTGTACAGGAGAACGACTACGCCACGCAGACTTTCTTGCACTGGTTCATCACCGAGCAGGTGGAGGAAGAGAAAAGCGTGAACCAGGTGCTGGATACGCTCCGTCTGATTGGCGACAAGGGTCACGCTCTGGTAATGCTCGATCGGGAGCTCGGCAAACGTGGTCAACCAGCGCAGAATGCCTGAAACAAGGCACGTACAACACAGAATGTTCGCTGACACACGCGTGGGCCCGCCCCTGCTGAACCGCGGGCTTACCGACAGCTTTGCACTGCGACACGAGCGGAACCGCCAGGGGGCGGCTCCGCTTTTTTGTGAGAGCGCTTCCAGACACCTGGTGAGCGTCAGAAATCACAAAAATCGGAAGGTGTTGAGATGATCAAAATCGGTGTACCGAAGGAAGTCAAAGAAGGGGAAACGCGGGTTTCCGCGATCCCGGCCACCGTGTCGGACCTGAAGAAATTCGGGGCAGAAGTTCTGGTGGAGAAAGGCGCCGGCGAGGGTGCGAGTTTCGCGGACTCCGAGTACGAGAAGGCGGGCGCCGTGCTCGTGGCAGACGCCGCTGCGCTCTACAACCAGGCCGACGTTGTCCTGAAAGTGCAGCCGCCGATCAAGCATCCGAAGACCGGCAAACACGAAGTGGACATGCTCAAAGACGGCGCGGTGCTGGTCGGTTTTTTGGCGCCGACGACAAACCGTGAGCTTGTCGACAAGCTGCGAGAACGTCGACTCACCGCTTTCGCCATGGAGCTGATCCCGCGCATCACACGAGCCCAGTCCATGGACGCGCTGAGTTCCATGGCCACCGTGGCAGGCTACAAAGCTGTGCTGCTGTCCACTCAGTACTTTGGCAAATTCTTCCCTCTGCTGATGACGGCAGCAGGCACCATTCCGCCCGCCAACGTGTTCGTGCTCGGGGCAGGCGTGGCCGGTCTGCAGGCCATTGCCACCGCCAAACGGCTCGGTGCGCGAGTGGAAGCGTTCGACGTTCGCAAAGCCGCCAAAGAACAAATCGAAAGCCTTGGCGCCCGCTTCATCGAGATGGAACTGCCCGAGGACGCTGAAACAGCGGGCGGTTACGCGAAAGAAGTCTCAGCGGAATTCGTGAAAAAGGAAATGGAAGCCATCGGTGGGCGCCTGCCCCGCACCGATGTGCTTATTTGCACGGCCCAGGTCTTCGGCAAGAAGGCCCCGTTGCTGGTCACCGAGGAGATGGTGAAAAGCATGCGACAGGGCTCGGTAATCGTCGACCTGGCCGCGGAGCAGGGCGGCAACTGCGAACTGACCGAGCCCGGCAAAGTGGTGGTGAAACATGGTGTGACCATCGTTGGCCCGGTCAATTTGCCTGCGACCCTGCCGGTGCACGCCAGTCAAATGTACGCCAAGAACGTGGCCAATTTTGTCACGCACATTTTCGGAACTGAGGACCAAACGCTGAATTTCGAGGACGAGATCACCCGCAGTGCGTGTGTCACTCACGACGGCAACCTGGTGAGCGACATCGTGAAATCTGTCTTCGGCGAAGGAGGTACGACGTCATGACCGGAGGACTGATCGTCTCCCTGTACATTTTCGTTCTGTCGATTTTCGTCGGTTTCGAAGTCATCACCAAAGTGCCGCCTCTGCTGCACACGCCGCTGATGTCCGGCTCGAACGCGATCTCGGGAATCACGATCGTGGGAGCGCTCATCAGCGCCGGCGCTGGGCACAGCGGACTGAGCGCCATTCTCGGCCTTCTCGCGGTCATTTTTGCCACAATCAACGTGGTTGGCGGCTTCATGGTGACCGACCGCATGTTGGAAATGTTCAAGAAAGAGAAAAAATAGGGACGGCAACCGATGGAGACTGTCACCAATCTTGCTTATCTCGTCGCAGCTTCTCTGTTCATTCTCGGGCTGAAGCTGCTGAGTTCGCCGCGCACAGCCCGGCGCGGCAACATCCTGGCGATGTTTGGCATGCTCATCGCCATCGTCGTCACGCTGTTCGATCGCCAGATCCTGGACTTCACCTTCATCATCGCGGGCATCGTTGTGGGCGGTGCGATCGGCGCAGTGGCGGCCAAACGCGTGCAGATGACGGCCATGCCGCAGATGGTAGCCATTTTCAACGGCTTTGGCGGCGGTGCTTCGGCTCTGGTCGCCATCGCCGAATTTCTGCGCGTCAGCCAGCAGCCCACTCCCGACGTAAGCATCACGCTCGTTCTCAGCGTACTCATCGGCACGGTCACCTTCTTCGGCAGCTTCGTGGCCTTCGCGAAACTGCAGGGCCTGATGAAGAGCGCTCCGGTGGTGCTCCCAATGCACCAGCTCCTCAACGCGTTGTTGCTGCTGGGAAGCGTGATCGTCGGCGTGATCTTCGTTCTGCACCCGGTCTCGGCCCTGGATCTGTTGATCATCGCCATCCTGGCAACGGGCATCGGTTTTCTGTTCGTGTTGCCGATCGGCGGCGCCGACATGCCAGTGGTCATTTCGCTCTTGAACTCGTACTCGGGTTTGGCAGCGGCCATGACTGGATTCGTCCTGTCGAACAACATCCTGATCGTCAGCGGCGCTCTGGTGGGAGCCTCGGGGCTCATCCTCACCAACATCATGTGCAAGGCCATGAATCGCAGCCTTGCTAACGTGCTGTTTGGCCAGGTCGGCGTACAGGAAGGCGCCGGTCCCGCTGGCGAGCGCAAACAGGTCACAGCGTACACGCCCGAGGACATGGCCGTCATGCTCGAGAATGCCAACTCGGTGATCTTCGTGCCCGGCTACGGCCTGGCAGTTGCCCAGGCCCAGCACATCCTGCATGAGGTGGCGCAGCTCCTGGAGAAGAAGGGAATCAAAGTGCGCTACGCCATTCACCCGGTCGCGGGGCG
>JAADFT010000081.1 GCA_013152765.1 Calditrichota bacterium
CCGCGATCTTCGGGGACTCGCCCTTCCCACTCTGGAAGCAAGTTCTCGTGCATTTCAGTTCGCTTTAGTCAAACAGCCAAAATACGAAGCCCAACCTCAATCCCCAAAAACAACTACTGAAGTCGCGTCCTCCCTCAACGGCTTCACACGGCGAACCGTGCGTCAGAAAACAGCGAGCAGCAGCCCGACCAGGCCCAGGGCCGTGGGCCAGCCCCAGAAGAACCGCTTTGCTCCGTGCGGAAGCGCGGGAACACCAGTCCCACCAGCAGCGGCCACAGGAAAATCGCGAACGTCTTCACCCAGAGTTCCACCAGGTTCGACGCGCCACCGAGGAAGAGGTCCGCGTACAGAGTCAGCTTCGCGAACATGAAGATGGCGCGACTGGACATCATCAGGCCGAGGTATTTGCCGCCGAATTCCGACATCGGCCCGGAAGCGATTTCCTGCGGTGCGATGGGTACATCGAACGGCTGGTTGCCCATCATGCCCAGCAGAGCCACGAAAGCGGCAGCGGCCGCAAACGGCGAGCGAATGAGGTTCCAGCTTGCGAAACCGTCCTGCGCCCGCACGATCTCCACAAGAGAAGTCGTGTTGTACTGGACGATCAGCGTGACCACCGCCACGATGAAGGGCAACTCGTAACCCACCATCATCGTGAGGCCACGCGAGACGCCAATGATGCCGTTGGGATTGGCAGACTCTCCGACAGCCAGGGCCATGCCCAGACTGCCGAAAACCATCACGTAGAGGATCAAAATCAGATCGCCGTTGAAACTGAAAGGCGAAAGAAAGCGCGACTCGCGCAGCAGCGGCACCAGGAGCAGCGTGGAAATCGAGCCCGTCAGCGCAAACACCGGCCCGAGGTGGAACATGGTGCCGTGCGAGATGGCGCTTTTCTTGGCCCAGAGCTTGACCACGTCCAGGAACTGCTGGGTCACCGGCGGGCCAACCCGATTCTGCACCCTCGCGGTGATCTTGCGCGCCACGCCCATATAAAACAGGCCGGTGACCATAGCCACCAGAATGGTCGCAAGCGCGCTCAGTATTTTCAGAAAAACGTCCACTTCAGTCCGTCTCTCTTAGCTCCCTCGTAACCCACAACCCGCCGGCCCACCACCGGGTGGACGACGTCTGCTAAAACACCAGATTCTTCGCGAACAGGAACATTCCCGCCAAAAAGAGAATCACGTACAGAGCGTAGGTCTGGCCATCTCCGGTGTACACGTAGCGCATGAGGTCGAAGAGGTTTTCCAGATTCTGGGCCAGATTCGTGTAAAGCCGATCCGCACTCGCCTTCAGCCAGGGGCCAAACGCACGTTCGAAAGGCTGGTAGAACCGCGTCGCGTACTGCAGGTTGACGCCGGGCGGCACGGGTTCACCCGAGGTGTGGATGTCGAGCTGCCCGACTTTCCGCGACCGCGGCCAGAGCGCCAGCACGATCAGCACGGTCAGGAAAACGGCGCCGATGATGTTTGCCGTCAGCATCAGGTTCACGGTTCCAGCAGGCGACCACAGACTGGTGTCCCCAACCTGGATCGGCTGCACACCGGGAAGCACAGCCATCGCGCTGCTGATCCAGCGCAAAGCCGACTGCGGGTAAACGCCAAACCACAGTGTGAACAGCACCAGAACGAACATGGGAATGCGCATGCTCCAGGGCACTTCCTCGACTTTCTCGAAGCGCTCGGGCAGTTGCCCCAGGAAAATCGTGTTGATCAGCCGGTAAGCGTAGAGGAACGCCGCCGTGCTGGCGATCATGGCCACCACCAGCAGCCCGACCATGTGCTTCTCGACCAACGCCTCGTACAAAATCCACTTGGCGGGAAAGCCGCTAAGCGGCGGGATGCCGGCCAGCGAGATGACGCCCAGCAACATCGCCACAAAGCTGTACGGCATTTTCTTGATCAGCCCGCCGAGCTCATCCATCCGGTGCGTACCCGTGCGGTAGAAAACAGCGCCCACAGTCAGGAAGAGCAGCCCTTTGAAAATGGCGTGGTTCAGCGCCTGGTAGAACGCTCCGGCCACGCCAAGGGTCGAGGCGATTCCAAGCCCAAGCAGAATGTAGCCGATCTGGCCCACACTGGAGTAGGCGAGCAGCCGCTTGGCGTCCTCCTGAACAACGGCGATCAGCGTGGCGACAAAAGCCGTGATGGCTCCGATCCACGCCACCGTGTAGTGCGTGATCGGGTGTTGCCAGAGGCTTCCCAGCCTCGCCCAGAGCTCGGGTCCGGCCAGGACGAAGAGCAGAACCGTGAGCCCGTACACACCCAGCTTGCTCAGCGCACCGGAGAAAAACGCTGTGAAGGGCGCCGGCGAGATCTCGTAAGCATCCGGGGCCCAGGTGTGCAGCGGCATCATGGCCGCCTTGACGCCGAACCCGACGAGCAGCAGCGCCCAGATGGCCCACTGGGTACTGGTAGCAAGACTGCTCCAACTGTTCAGAACGTGCCCGAATTGAAGCGTGCCGAGTGTGGCGTTGACCAGCACCAAAGCCAGCAACATGCTGTAGGCGCCGATCAGGCTCATCACGAAATACTTGAGACCGGCTGCCTGGGCCTCGTAGCGGTAGTAGATCACGTTCAGGAACGAGGACCAGGTCATCATTTCCCAGAAGAAGAACAGCGACAGAAAATCACCAGCTACGAGCACACCGATCGAGGCGGCGATGGACATCCCGAACGAAAAGAAAAAGTAGTTCGCCCGCTCCCGCTCGCGCATGTACGGAAAGGCGAACCACAGCGTCAGCACTCCCAGACCGAGCACCAGAACACTGAAAAGCTGGGTCAGCGGGTTCGCACGCCAGACCAGGTCAAACCCCAGCAGGTGAAAATGCCAGGGCGCCACGGACGTACCGGCAAGCGAAACCAAAGCAAGCGCCCACGCTGCAGCGGCAAAAAGCAACGCGTCGCGCAGAAAACGGCTCACGCGGCCGACAAGTGGTGTCAGCAGCGCGGCACCGAAAAGCGGGATTAGAAGTTTTGCGTAGTACTCTGGCATAATTTCCCGAACGCGTCAGATCGCCGTCAAGGACCGAGAACGCTGTGAATGTAAAAGCTCTTGTCCAGAAGCTCGTGCGCCGCAGGCTGAAGTACGTGCATGACCCAGCCCGGGTAGAGCCCGATGACAACTACTGCTACAACGAGAAGCCCCAACGAAACGAAGGCCGACACCGGCAGGCGCGCCGCACGCACGCGCTCGTCCGCTGGTTTGAAGAAGAGCCGACCCACAACCCGCAGGTAGTACACGGCCTCGATCACACTGCCCACTAACGCCAGCGCAGCGATGGCAACGTAATGGGCTTTCACGGTTTCCGAAATGACCAGAAACTTGCTCCAGAAGCCGTTCAGCGGCGGCAGCCCCATGATCCCGAAAGCCCCGATGCTGAACGCGACCGCCAGCAGCGGCACACGACGTCCCATGCCGTCCATGTCAGCGATCTCTTTGCTGCCCGAATGGTAGACCAGGTAGCCCGCCGTGAGGAACAGCAGGGCCTTCAGGAGCGCGTGGTTCAGCATGTGGAAAAGCGCAGCAACCAGGCCGCCAGCAGTGCCGAGTCCGAGCGCCACCAGAATCAATCCCATCTGACCGATGCTCGAGAACGCCAGCATTCGCTTGATCTGCCGCTGCCGAAGGGCCGCCATTTCGCCCATCAGCAGGGTAACGATGCCCATGATGACCAGGAAGTGAATCACGCCCTGGAAATTGAAAATCGTGTAGAGCATGCGAGCCAGGGCGTACACAGCGCCCTTCACAACAATGGCCCCGAACACAGCGCCAATTGGCGTCGGGGCCATCGAGTAGGCATCTGGAGCCCAGCCATTTAGCGGAAACATCTCCGATTCCACGCCAAGCCCAACCACCATCAGAATGACGGCGGGTACGGCAATTCGCGGATCGACGCTCGGCATCTTGGCGGCCAGGTCGGCCATGTTCAGGGTGCCGGTGCTGGAGTAGATGAGCACAACACCGAGCAGGAAGAAATTCGAAGCCAGGGATCCGATGATCAGGTATTTGAAAGCCGCTTCGGACCCGTCGCGGTCGCGAATGAAGGCCGTGAGGGCGTAGGCCGAGATGCTGGTAATCTCCATGAAAACGAACAGGTTGAAAATGTCGCCGGTGAGTACCATCCCGAGCGAGCCGGTTACCAGCATCAGGCACAGCATGCAGTAGCGTTCCTTGGGCTCCACCCGGATGTACCAGATGGAGTAGATCGCCACGAGCACAGCCACAAACAGGATCATCACGGCCATGAAAATGCCGAGCGGCCCGATGGTCAGGTTGATGCCCAAAGGCGGACGCCAGCCAGCGATGATCACAACGATGGGCTTCTCCAGGGCGCGCGGCACGTACGAAATGGCCAGGGCCAGGTCGAAAAGCAGCGTCAACAGGGGCAACGCTTCACCCAGCGGTCGCCAGGCGCGACGCACCAGCGGCACCAGAAAAGCCGTCAGGAGTGGGAGTGCAATCAGTAGAACAGGGTCTAACAAAGCCTGCCTCGGAATGTCCTTACCAGTTCAGCAACTCTACTCGGAACGTTGGCTCAACAGTCACCTACCACTTGAGCTGGCGAATCTTCTCGATGTTCAGCGTCTTGTGGTGGTCGTAAAGACGAATTACGATGGCCAGGGCCAGCGCCGTGACAGCCAGTCCGATCACAATGGCCGTGAGCACAAGAGCCTGCGGCACGGGATCCACCATTTTCTCAGGCCGAAAGCTTGGATCCGAGAAAATCGGCGCCGTGCGGCCCTTCACGTAACCGATCGTGATCAACAGAAGGTTCACGCCGGTTTCCGCGATGCTGAGCCCGAGCACGATCTTCACGATGTTCTTCTTCGTCAGCACCGCGTAGGTGCCAATCAAAATCAGCGAAAGCGCGGCGACGTAGTAAACCATGCTTCAGAGTTCTCCAGAGAATTTGCCCCGTCCAAGGGGCATTGCCCGCCTCCTCAGCGGATCGTTTCCATCAGGTGATCCAGGATTCCCGTCAGCTCGCTGCCCACCTTCAGGCCGATGGCCACGTAGATCAGCGGGATGACGCCGGCGCTGAAAACGGCATTGGCCGTGCCGAGGGGTAGAAAATTGTAGAGAAAGCTGCGCCCGTAGACCAGGCCCAGGAGTCCCAGCACAACGAACGTGGTTCCAGCCAGCGATTCGATCGCCATCAACCAGGTGTGACTCACGTCGTAGCTGCGGAACGCCATGTACATCAGCAGAAAGCCCGTGGCGATGATCACGCCGCCCTGGAACCCGCCGCCGGGAGTCAAATGGCCGTGCACGAACACGTAAGCGCCAAGCAGAACGATCAGCGGGAAGAGAATCAGCGCCGCCGATTTGACGATCAAACTGGCCGGAGTTCGCTGCGTCCGCTTGCCGCGTTTGTCGAACAACACGGCGCCCAGCCCGGTCGCGGCCAGAAAAAGCACTGTCACTTCGCCCAGCGTGTCGAAACCGCGGTAGTTCACCACGATGGCGGTCACGATGTTCACCGAGCCCGTTCTCGCCACGCCCTCCCGCAGGTAGCGCTCGGCCACCTGGGGATTCATCTTGTTCACGCCGAAGGGCACCAACCTCAGCGTCGACACAAGGACGAACCCGATTACCGCCAGCGAAGCCAGTGCCAGGACTTTCTTCATTCCTCGTACCTTCTGGTTTTGCGCACGGTAATCACGAAAATCGCCGTCGTCAACCCGACGCCCACCGCCGCTTCGGTCATGGCCACATCCGGCGCCTGGAGCAGGTAAAAGAAGATCGACGCGATGAGGCTGATGACCGAGCTCGCCGCAATGGCCGCGATCAAGTCGCGGAGGTGCACCGTCAGGATGGCGGCAGCAATCAGGATCAACGTCAAAACAATCGGTAGAAACGTCTGCATATCAGGCACTCACGAATTGGGCGCGAGCCGCTGCTGGCTCATTCGTCCTCAACATTGCCGTGCTTACTCACACGGCGGTAGTGATCGAAAACAGTCCCTTTCCACAGCGGCACGCCGCTCTTGTAGCTGCCGCGGCCCAGCGCGTGGCTCGAAATGGGCGAAGCCAGCAAAATGAAAAACGCGATGATGGCCGTCTTGAAGATCCACGCCGGGTTCACCACGCCGACTCCCACGATCGTGAAGAAAGATCCGAGCGTGGTCGCCTTGGTGCCGGCCTGCAGGCGGTTGTACACGTCGGGAAAGCGGTAGATGCCCAGTGCTCCCAGAAACAGGAAGATCACCCCGACGGAAATCATCACGTGTCCGATGATCGTGTGGATCACAGCCCGCCCTCCAGATACCGGGCCACGGTGAGCACACCGATGAAGCTCAGCACCGCGTAAATCAAAGCCACGTCGATGTAAATGTACCGGTTGAAAAACAACCCCAGAAGCACAAGCAGCGACGTGATGATCGTGGTCATGGAATCAGCGGCCACCACTCTGTCCGACGTGGTTGGCCCTTTGACAACCCTCAGAGAGGCCAGAATGAGCGCGGCCGCAATGACGCCGAAATAGACCGGGATCATTCGTAAATCTCCCGCAGGTAGCGTTCAAACTTGGCGGCGATCTCCCTGTACGCCTGCTCTTCGTCGTCGGTTGGCGCCCAGATCCAGTGAATGAAAAAACGGTCGTCCAGCACGTCGACCGTGAGGGTACCAGGCGTCAGGGTAATCGAATTCGCCAGCGCCAGCTTACCGACATTCGACTTGAGGCGCGTGCGAAACTCAACAATGGCCGGCCGGATGGGCATCTTGGGGTGCAAAACCCGGTAAGCCACATCCAGGTTGGCTTTCACCATTTCCCAGAAAAACACAAACAGGTACACAAACAGGTACCAGACTTTCTTAGGTGAAAGATTCTTGAGGCCGGCTTGATTAAAGTGAGGCGAGTAGAAATACGCAGAAATGAAAGAGAAGACGAAACCAACAATGAGTTCTTGTGGATCGAGGGAACTGGTGAAGGCGATCCAGATGGCGAAAAAGACGAGGAGACTAAAAAGAAAGCGACCGAATCGCGAAGAGGTTGCCACTTCCCTGGCCTGCGTTTCGCTTGAACAGCATTGCGATCGTAACAGTCATTGCCGATTCCTCCTTCCATCCGAGCTGGGCCCGACGACTGCGCACAGCGGTTGCACGGGCGCAACTCAGACTGTTTGATGCGACAAGGCCGCCAAGGTGTCAGAAAAATCTCGTCGCAGGCGGCGAGTTTTGCAGGTGAAGCAGAGAATTTTCGCTGGAGGAAAGCCGCCCCGTTGCCGTGCCAGCTTGCCGCGCAGCCAGCGATCCGAGTCGCTCGAGGCGGCCGCAGGTGCGCTACCTGTGTTTTGCCAGCGTCAGCGGAGGAGTGTGACCTTCCGGGTGAGCATGCGGTCGGGGGTTTCCACGGAGATGACGTACGTTCCAGACGGAGCCGGACGCCCCAGCCCGTCGCGGCCGTTCCAGCGAAGTACCCCCGCCTGCGGCGTACCCAGGTCGACCACCAGACGCCCGCGGATGTCGAACACGCGAATGCGGTTCACCTGCCCGGCCGGCAGCTGAATCAGCGTGGCAGCGTTGAACGGATTCGGGAAGACCTGGAAACCGGCGTCGTCGGAGAAGCGGTCTTGCTCAAGCGCTGTCGCTACGGCTGCCTCTGCCACTTCGACCTGCCCCGGCGCCACCACCTGAAGCTCCTTTCCCCCGGGCAGCAAAAGCTTCTGGCCGGGATGCAGAGCTGCCG
>JAADFT010000082.1 GCA_013152765.1 Calditrichota bacterium
TCGTCCACCACCAGGCGGAACCCGGCTTCGAACCGGAGGGCTCGGCTTCCTAAGGGGCACTTCTGTACGCACTCGTCGCACCAGGCCCCGTGCCGCATGAGGCAGCGGTCGGCAGCGACGACGGCGGTGCCCATCTTAAGGTTGTCGCGAGTCAGCGCACCTTCCTTGCAGGCGTCGATGCAGGGAAAATCCGCGCAGTACAGGCACGGCTGCTCCCGCGGGATGACGGCCGGCGTCCCCTGCAAAGGCCCGGCGGTGTGGTCGAGCAAGCGAATGGCTTCGTGTTCGCAGGCGACCACGCAATCGCCGCAGGTGGTGCACCTGGCTACGAGGTCGCTTTCCGCAACGGCTCCCGGCGGCCGCAGGAAAACGCGCTGCGGCTCATCGCCTACCGCCGCGAGTTGAGCGGGAAGGCGAAGCAGCCAGCGCAGGCCGCTTGCAAACAGGTCCCGTCGGTTGATTTCGTCCATGTTCCGCTTGCTCTTCTGTTTCCCGGAGCAGTTCCGTTCTGCCACGTCGGGTCTGCGCAGGTGCGCAGTTGTTCCGTTGCCGAATCAAGGGCCCGGGTTACCCGGAAGCGTGCCCGCTGCCGCAATGGCACCCGACTCAGCCGCTCGCATTCGGGTGCGGCAGGGCTAACTCGCTTCGCTTTCTTCCGCCCACAGCTCCACACGGCGCCCTGCCGGAACGGGTTTGCCCATCTGCCAGACGAAGTGCAGCGCGTCGAAGGGGCAAAGGTCCACGCAGTCGCCGCAGTTTGTGCAGTAAATGGATTCGCCCTCGCCGCAGCGTGGCAGCAGGCCCCACGAGCACATCTTGCCCTGCTCGCAGAGCCTGCACCCGCGGGCGCATTTGGCGGCGTCGAGCTGCACTTTCAAAGAGCGTTTCTGGCCAATCCAGCCCAGGAGTGCGCCGAGCGGGCACAGGTAGCGACAAAAACCGCGGCGCACCAGCAGGAACTCGAAGACCAGAATGGCCAGAATGAACAGCAACTCGCCGCCGAGGGTACCGAGGAAAATGGCCCGCGCCAGCTCCCGGCCGATGATACCCGGGGGCGAGTAAATCGAAAACAGCGACGTGCCAACCATGAGCGACAGCAGGATCTCACCAACCAGGACGAACCAGAGAGTGCGTCGGGGCAACCGGTGCTTGCTCTCGAAGGAGCGCGCCCGGCGCCGTGTCAGCAGCCGTCGCTTGATCTCGTCCGCCCACTCGGAGAGCAGGCCCATGGGGCACATCCAGCTACAAAAGACCCGCCCGAGCACCAACGCCAGCACAACCGGCGGCAACATGGCCACCAGGAGCACGGTGTAGAAATGCCGGGACGTGAGGATGCTTTCCAGGCTCTCCAGCGGCGACGCAATCCACAGTTTGAAAACGCCCAGCGACTGGTACCATCCCGTCAGGCCGTTCCATCCGTGCAGGTTGAGGAACGGAATGGCCACCAGGAGGAGCAGGCTGAGAATCTGAACAGTGCGGCGGTAGGGCTTGATTCGCGCCTTCTTCGCTTTCTTCACGGTAACCCGGTCCGTAGCAATCGGTCGTTTCTGCGTCGGTCAGCAGCATTTGACGGTGCGACAGCGCGACCCGCGGTGGGGTCGGTTCCCTACCTCCTCCATTTCCCCCGGTGTACAGCAGGGCGGCTTCAGGTCCGGGATGCCCCGGCCTGCCGGCTCCCGCTACGGTTTGGGCGGGTCCACGTAGATGGCGCGCTCCGGGGTGACCGGGCACGCCTTCACGCAGGCGCCGCAGCCCACACAGGCCTCCTCGACGATGATGGGCTTGAGGCGCTCCAGTTTGATTGCGCGGTCCTTCAACGGGCAAATGTCGTAGCAGGCCCTGCACAGGGCCGTGCCGTTGTAAGCCCAGCAGGTGTCTTCGATGATGTGCGCGAGGCCCATCCCGGCTTCTTCGGCGGGCACGGGCTTGAGCGCGCCCGACGGACAGACCTCCACACACTTCATGCACAGGTAGCAGGGAATCTTCTCCGCGTCGATCAGGGGGGTGCCGACGTGCAGCCCCTTGCCGGGTCCGAGGATGCGGATGGACCGGTAGGGGCACACCTCGGCGCAACGTCCGCAACGGATGCACGTGGCCAGGAAGTCGCGCTCGCGGACGGCACCCGGCGGCCGAAGGTGGTTTCTACCCACGGGACCGTGGTAAACGTGCTCGACCCCTCCGGTTACAGCCAGTGCTGCGAGGCCTGCCAGGCGCAGGAAGTCGCGCCGCGGAATGTCCCTGCTCTCAGGAGTTGGCTTCGAGGAGTGCGCTCTGTCCGCGCTTGCTTTCGAACTCGTCCGGGGCATCCAGGATGTCCTCGAAGTTGTAGTACGCACCGGCCACGTTCACCACACCGTCCACCTGGCGGAGTTGCTTTTCGACCTCGCGCATTTGCTCCGTAGAGCTGCAGTCGAGCACAACAATCAAATTCCCCTTGTCGTCGGCTCCGTAAACCTCCACGCACTCCATCTGGGAGAGCGTCTCTCGAACGCTGTCCGTCTGGTCGGGTTTGACCAGCACTGCTAAACCGGCAATTGGCATGGGGCTCCTCTCTGCGTTTGCAACACAAACGACGCCCGGGTTCCCCCCGAAGGAGAAACCCGGGCGGTCAAGATGGCTACACGATGTTCAGTTCCACGATGGTCGGTTTGAGCCGCTTCGGGCCGGACACTTTCCGGATCTTGACAGCGCAGATCTTGAACTCGGGCTGCTTGGACCCGGGATCGAACGCGTCGATGGTGACGAAGTTGATCATGCGCTGCATGTTCTGGTCGTGCCACGGCACAGCGACCACTCCTTCGATCGGACCTTCCACCACCTTGGCAGGCACCACCACTTTGCCGCGGCGGCTGACGATTTCCACCATGTCGCCGTTGTTGATGCCGAGCTTCTTGGCGTCCTTCGGGTTGATTTCCACGTAGGTGTGCCAGAAGCCACGCATCAGCTCGGGCACGCGGCCGGTCATGGTCATGGTGTGCCAGTGCTCGATCACGCGAATGGTGGTCAGGTAGAACGGGTACTCCTTGTCCGGCGGCTCGGCCGGGCCCTTGTACGGTCTGGCCCAGATCCAGCCGCGCTTGTCCGGGTGCCCGTAGAACTGGATGGGCTCCGGTCCCGTGGCGAGCACGTCCATGCCCTTCACGTAGCGTTTGGACGTTCCCGGGTGGTCCACCGTGGGCACCGGCCACTGCAGGCCGTCGGGCAATTTCTTCAGGCGCTCGTAGGTGGCGCCCCAGAGGTCCATGTCGCGGCCCTTGGTGCACTTGCGGTACTCGTTCCAGATGTCCTCGGTGCTCTTGAGGTGATCCACGATCTGGGTGAACACCGGGTCGTTCAGCTTCTTGCCGAGGCGAATTGAGAACTCGCGCAGGGCCCAGATCTCCGGCTTGGCCTCGCCGGGTGGATCCAGCGCCTTGAACGTGTACTGGGAGCGGTGCTCGGAGCAACCGTACACGCCTTCCTTTTCGAACAGGATCGGCGTCGGTAGGACCAGGTCGGCCAGCTCCGCCGTCCGGCTTGGGTAGGCCTCGAACACGACCACGAAGTTGTCTTTGCGTTTGAAGCCTTCGCGGACGGGGGCCACGTTCGGCAGCGACTGCGCCGGGTTGGTGCACAGGATGATGATGGCCTTCACGCGACCGTCGCCCAAGGCGCGGAACATCTCCACCGTGTGGTAGCCCGGCTTCTTGGGCATGCGTTCCACCGGGATGTTCCAGATCTTGGCGATTTCCGCACGGTGCTTCGGGTTGGCCACTTTCCTGTGACCGGGCAGGATGTGGCAAAGACCACCGGCTTCGCGCACACCGCCGCACGCGTTCGGCTGACCGGTGAGGGAGAACGAGTCCGCGCCGATCTTGCCAATCTGCCCCGTCAGCAGGTGCAGATTGTGGACCAGGTTGTTCGCCCACACGCCGCGGGTACGCTGGTTCAGACCCATCGTCCACATGGAGAAGGTGTTCTCCGACTTGGCGAACCAGCGCGCCGCCTGGCGAATCTTGTCGGCCGGGCACTTGGAAATCTGCTCGGCTTTCTCGGGCGTGAAGTCCTGCAGAAACTGCTTGTACTCCTCAAGCGTCATGTTCTTTGGCTTGCCGTCCGGGCCCACGGTCTTGAAAGCCACGTACTTTTCGACGAAGTCCTTGTTGTACAGGCCTTCTTCGATGATCACCTGGGCCATGGCGTGCATCACGGCCAGGTCGGTGCCCGGCAGGAATTGCAGGTGCAGGTCCGCGATTCGCGAGGTCGGGGTGATGCGCGGATCCGCCACGATGACCTTCACCTTGTCCGGGTTGTCGAGCTTCCGGCTCATCACCCGGCGGAAAAGGATCGGGTGCGCCTCGGACTGGTTTGTCCCGATCAGGAAGAAGCAGGTGGCATGCTAGATGTCCGAGTACGAACCGGAGGGCTCGTCGGCGCCGAACGTGGTGAGGTAGCCGCCCACGGCGCTGGCCATGCAGAGGCGGGGGTTGCCGTCCACGTTGCTGGTGCCGATGCCCGCGCGGAAGATCTTCTGGGCCAGGTAGGTCTCTTCGGTGAGGGCCTGACCCGAACCGTAGTAGGCCACCGAATCCGGGCCGTGCTTCTTGATGGCGTCTGCGAACTTCTCGGCCATCAGGTCCAGCGCCTGATCCCAGCTAATGCGCACGAACTTGTTCCCCTTGCGCAGAAGCGGGTATTTGAGGCGGTCCGGATGGTGGTAGATTTTGTACTGCAGAAAGGCCTTCATGCAAATGAAGCCGAAGTTCGTTTTGGCCTCCGGCACACCCTTTACAGCAACGGCTTTGCCATTTTTGACCCCGAGGTAGATGCGGCATCCCACCCCGCAGTAGCGACACGTGCCCCGGACCCACTTGTCCACATCTTGCTGAGCCGAGGCTGGGGTGGGGATGGCGAGCTTTACCCCTAATGTCGAGGCCACCGTGGCCGCCGCCGTGGTCTTCAGGAAATCACGACGGGTGACACTCATGGTCTTACCTCCTTTTCGAGCGTTCGCAAGCAAGTGACAACCTCACGATTCGGAAAACAGCAGGGGCCTCACCGCGTCGCCCTTCTCAGTACAGAGGCGATGGTCTGGTCTTGTACGTTTTGTGCACGGTGAGCCCGTGTGCTGGGTGGCAGCTCCAGCACGTCTTGTCCGTCTTGCCTTCCGGCATGCGGATGTTGTCGAACTGGTCCGCGTGGCAGCCGCGACAGGTCTCAACGCTGGGGGTCTTCTTGAAGGTCTTGAAGTCCCCGTGGCACACGAAGCAACGGACGTTGTCCACGCCGTGCTTGCTCTGCGACCACTCTTTGTAGATTTCGGGTGTGACCTGGCTGTGGCATTCCCGGCACGTGGTTGCCTCGAGCTCTGCCTTGTTCTCCGGGTAGCCCGGGTGTTGGTCCGCTTTCACCGTTTGCTGAGCGGGCGCAGGCGGGGGCGACGAGTGGGCCCCGGCAAGAAGCACCCAGGCCAGCGCCGCAACAGCAAGAACGGCCACTGCAAACCATGCCTTTTTCATCATGGTTACCTCCTCGGTACTGGGTTACGGGCCAACTGCGCTCCTCAGAACTTGTACGTCAGGGTCATCTTGAGCTCAGTTGGGTTCTTCTTCCACTTGTTGGTGCCGTTGATCAGGTAGCAGGCCGCGTCGCCGACCATCAGGTAACCACCGCGCAGCGTCCAGATCAGGTTCTTGTAGATCTTGTAGTCGATCTTGAAGTCCACTTCCTTGCCGATGTCCGTGGACGAAGCGTCGAGAATGGTGACCTTGTTGCCGTCGGCTTCCCAGGCGTGGATCGGTTGCGTGGCCTTGATCAGGCTGGCGGAGGCGAAGATCGAAAGCTTGGGAATCGGCTTCAGCGTGGCGTTCAGTTGCAGCAGGGTGGTGTTCTCGAACTCGCGGTAACCGCGTGTGTTCGGAGCGCCCAGGCCCTGCGGCGTGATGCCTTCTTCGTCCGGCATGATCGAGTCTTCCCAGATTTCCGTGACGTAGAAGAACCCGACGGTGCGCAGCCGGTTCACGTTGCCCTTGCCGCCGGTCCAGTCGTCGTCACCGCTTCCGCGACCGATCACCGCACCCAACGACAGCTTGTCGTTCACGGCCAGTGTCGGCTTCAGGTACAGGTTCATGCCGGAAATGTCGCCGTTGTTCACGTCGTACTTCTGCTTGGGGTTGTTGTCCATCGAGTTCGGCACGTCGTCCTTGCCGGTGAGAATGTCGATTTCGGCGTCCAGACCGAGCTTGCCGAACTTGAAGTTACCGGCAGCGCCAAAGGCCGCCAGGCTGCTGATGTTTGGAGAGAAGCGGGCCATGAAGTAGTCGAGCCCGTCGAGGATGTAGCTGGTACCGTCGGACGTGCCGCGGTCCTTGTAGTAGAGGCCAAAGAGGTTGATGCGGTGCTTCTCGGCCAGCTTCTGGTCCAGGCTGGCGAAGACGACGTCCGCGTCGCGAGCGTCGGTGTTGCCGCGCCAGTCGGGCTTGGGCAGGCTGGCCTTGTCGCTGAGGCCGTCGTAACCTTCGAACATCTTGGCCCAACCTAAGGTGAGTTTACCCTTGCTGAGGCCGATGTCCATCTGCGCCCCGTCCAGGTTGCAGTCGAGCACCAGCTTGTTTCCGAGGCGGTAGCTCTGGCGCCCAACCCGGAACGCGACCTTGGTGTCGGGGATCTTGAAAGCCACGTAGGCCTGGTCGACGTGCAGCAGGTAGTTGGTGTCCTTCATGTCGAACAGCGCGCTGGCGCTACCCGGCGTTTTGCGCCGTTCCATGTTGTCGACACCCCACCAGCCCTGCGCCATGTCGAACCGCGTGATGGCCTGCAGGTTCTCGTTTCCAACAGCCAAACGGAAGCGGAGCATCTGCACCCAGTAGTCGTCTTTGCCTTCCTTCTTGCCGAGGAAGAACTTGTTCTGCGACAGGCCCCAGGCGGTGTACACGCCGTGCACGTTCACGGGCACACCCTGGGCGAACACTGCCCCGCCGCTGAGGAGAAAAGCAAAGCCGACAACTGCTACCAACAAACTCCTCCCTCTCATGGCACCTCCTGCTTGTTTGGTTCACAGAGTCCAGGACAGATTGCTCGGTTTACGCGGTTGTCCAGCTCTTGCACTGTCGCAACAGATGTGCCGGAGGTGCCGAATTTGAGTAAGGGTTGCAAAAACAAGGATAAAGAGGCGGAAGAGTTCGCGTGAAGACGCACCACGAGGATCAGCGGACCGTCACCTGTGACGGTATGCCGTCACTGCCGTGTGAGAAGCGCCCCCTTCGTCACCGTAGCTCAGCTGCTTCTGACTGCTTTTGCCGCGCTTCAGCCTGTTTTAGCAGGCGCATTGCCGTGGACGAAATGAATTTCATCCTGCTGCATTCGTAGTGACCTGCCCATCCCCTTATCCCCATTCATCCCCCTGTCTCCTTTGTCCTCTCGCAGGGACACGCGAAACCAGACGGACGTGGCCCGTACGGTTTCGGTGGTAAGACACTGCGATTTTAGCCTGCTTCAGGAGGCACTTTCGCAATGTAGCCTCGGGATTTGATCCGGGCTGCACTGGACGAAATGAATTTAGTCCTGCTGCGTTCGTAGTG
>JAADFT010000083.1 GCA_013152765.1 Calditrichota bacterium
GAAGACAAGGGATTCTCGATCGATTTCTGCTTTTCGAGTGAGGCAGCCCGCCGCCGCTTTGTGTCCTGGAGTGTAACGACTTCTGTCATTGCGTGGCTGATTTGGAGTGCAACGATTCCAGTCGTTGCTTGGCGGTGCAGAGCACCGCCGCACTCGAAAAGCAGAAATCGATCGAGAATCCCTTGTCTTCGTTGCCTGTTTTTTGTAAAATTGGCCTCGCAACCAGGGGCGTGGTTGCTCGTACTGGCCGTCTCAGCCCGACGAAGCAAAAACGCGCGAACCAGTAGCCGCCCCTGGCCGTTTAGATTGAAGTGACACGTGTGGATAGAACGGCAGCGGAGAAGTGACGTGCGCGAACAAGGTGTAGTGGTCTCCACAAGCGGCCTGATGGCAGAGGTGCAGTTCACCAAGGGGCCGCAGTGCGAAGGGTGTCACGCCTGCGACGGCTTTCGCAGCGACAAGAACCTGGGGTCGCTGCTGGTCCGCAACGCCGCTGGTGCCCGGCCGGGGGACCGCGTCGAGGTGGAGATCGCGCCGAGCACGTTGTTGACGTCCGCTTTCATGGTGTTCATTTTTCCGCTGCTGGGCATGGCCCTCGGCTACGCGGTAGCGACGGCGCTGCTGCACGCGTCGCAGTCGGTGGGTGTACTCGCGGCGTTCGCTGGCCTGGCGGTTGCGTTGGCCTCGCTGAAGTTGTACGACAGGGCTTTCGCAGGCAAGAAAGACGCCACGCCTGTGATCGTTCGCAAGGTTTCGGACGAGACGCTTAACGTGGTCACAGACCGACTCAAAGGCAGTTACTGGCCGTAGCGTGCTGCAGCCTGCTGCGTCGCGTTGAGGCGCGAATCCCGGTTGCGTAACAACACCAGTGCTTCTGGAGTCTCGACGGTGTTTGCCGATTGGGCTGCAGATGCTCTGAATGCCAGTCGATTGGCTCTGGCGTGGTTTTCGTTGAGCTGCCAGATCTGCGGTCCCGCGCTTGAGTTGGCTTTGACACGGGGACCAAACTCCCGTCCCCTCGATCGATTGCTCAGTCAGGTACTCCACTTCCCGGAGGTGGTCTTTTGAAGCAACGCGTGCTTGTCTTCTTTTTGACTTTGCTCAGTCTGACGCTGCCCTTTTCCCTCCGTGCCTCCGTTCGAGTTGTTTCCCAGACGGACAGACAGCTGGTCGTTCAAATCGATTTCGACAACTGGCGCGTCGACTCGCTGGTCACGCAAAATGGTAAACTGTACCTCTTCGCGTTCAGCGGAGCCCAGCTCGTCGGCGAGACCGGACAGCCACAGATCCCGGTGCAAACTTTTCTCGTGGGGACACCCCAGGGCGCGGAAGTGCAGGTGACCCCGCTGTCGATTGTTCAGGGCAGGGAGATGCGGGGCACAACACTGGCGCCTCAGCCGGAACTGCGGCGAGACCCGAAACTTGGCACTGTGCTCGCCTCTTACCTGCCCGACCGCGAGGCGTACTCAGGTAAGAGCTGGTGGCCGCAGTCGCCCGTTCTCAACGTGCACAGCGGTTTGATTCGGCAGCAGCCGGTGGCGCGAGTGAGCGTGGCGGGCTTGCGCTTCCTGCCTGCTGAACGGCGTGTGCAGCTCTACCGCCAGATCACGCTGAAAATCGAGTTTTCCGGTGGACGTTCGACGAGGCCCGCGGTCGGTGCGCCTGGAGTCGATCCTTTCTTGGAAGATGTGCTTCTGAATCCAGCTCAAGCTCGGGCCTGGCGTGTGCCCCTGCCGAAGACGCTCCGAAAACCTTTGCGGCGTTTGACCACGGGACCGTGGTACAAGCTCACCGTCCGGAAGGACGGATTCTACAAAGTGGACGGCAAGGCTTTGCAGGCCGCCGGTGTGGATCTGGGCGACATCGACGTGAAGACGCTGCGGCTGTACAACAACGGAGGCCGCGAGTTGCCGCGCCCGCTCAGCGCGCCGCGGCCCGACAGCCTGATCGAAAACGCCATCATTGTGGTAGACGGGGGCGACAACCATTTCGATCCCGACGACTACATCCTGTTCTACGGGCGCGGAGTGAGCGGCTGGGAGTACGACCAGCGTGAGCACCGCTTTCGCCACTACATCAACCACTACACCTACGACAACATCTACTGGCTCACCTGGGGTGGTGACCGACCTGGCAAGCGCATGCAGCGCATTCCGTCAGCCCACGATCGGGCGGATCTACCGCTGTTCGAAACCTACCGGGAGCGGGAATTCCTGGAGGAGGAGCTCGAAAATCCTCTGCACTCGGGGCTCGACTGGCTGGGCCGCAAATTCAGCAACTCCCCCGGCGGGCGCGTGCGCGACTTCTCTCTCGACTGGCCCGGCGCAGTGCCTGCCGACACCGTCGACGTGAGGGTTCGGGTAGCCTCTTCCGTTTCGACGACGCACACGTTTCGCGTCTACCTGAACAACCACCTGGTGGGCAGCACGTCGTTCCGCGCTTACAGCTCTCCGGACAACAAGCGCGTGGAGTACCGCACGATCGAAGCCAGTCGGCCTAACCTGGCCGTCGACGGTACCAACACGCTGACCATCGAGTACGCCGGCCAGTCGGACGTGTCCGAGTCGTACCTGGACTGGTACGAGCTGGAGTACGGTCGCCGGTTGGAGGCGCGCGACAACCAGCTCACGTTTACACTGCCGCGGACTTCGCCAGGCCTTCGTGCGCGGCTCACCGGGTTCAGCGCTCAGGACGTGCGTCTGTTCGACGTTACCAGGTTCTACGACGTGCGTGAGATCACGGGGTTTTCGCACCAGGGCAGCACCGTTGTGTTCGGCGACACCACTTCTGGAGAGGTCTGGGGAAAGCGCTACGTTGCTGTTACGCCGGATCACTTCCTGAAGGTGGAGAAGATCAGCAAAGACAAGCCCAGCGATCTGCGGCAGAGGCCCCGCCAGGCCGACATGATCATCATTGCCCACGACGACTTCGAAAACCAGGCCATGCAGTTGAAAAGCCTGCACGAGAACAACTCTGTGGAGCCGCTCAAAACCGAAGTCGTTTTGATCTCGGACGTTTTCGATGAGTTTTCCTGGGGCTTGCTGGATCCGACAGCCATCCGCGATTTCCTGCGTTTTGCCTACCTGCACTGGGGCCAGCCGCGGTACGTTTTGCTGATGGGCGACGGGGACTACGACTACAAGAACCTGATCAGCTCGCTGGACCAGAACTGGATCCCGCCGTACGAAACGACTGAGACGGACGAGCAATCCAACCGCACCACGGACGACTGGTTCACGTACGTGTCTGGCAACGACGATTTGATGGACATGGCCATCGGGCGGTTACCGGTTCGAAGCCCGGAAGAGGCCCAGGCGGTGGTGGACAAGCTGATCTCGTACGTCACCCAGCCGGAGTACGGCGCCTGGAAAAACACCCTGACCATGGTCGCGGACGACGAGCTCGTGGGCGGAGGTGTGGGCAACGAGGTCATTCACACGACCGACGCCGAGTACGTTGCCGAGAACTACTTCCCCAAGCTCTTCGACGTACAGAAAGTGTACCTGATGGAGTACCCCGCTGTGCTTACCGCGGCTTACGCTGGCGTGACCAAACCGAAGGCCACGGAAGCGCTGCTGGATCGGATTAACCGGGGAACGTTGCTGCTGAATTTCGTGGGCCACGGTGCACCCCGTCTGTGGACGCACGAGCGTGTGTTGCTGGCATCCAGGGATTTCGAACTGATCCAGAACGGACGGCGGCAGGCCCTGTGGGTGGCTGCCACCTGCGATTTCGGGCGTTTCGACGATCCGCGCGAGCAAAGTCTGTCGGAGGACCTGGTCAACGTCGAGGGTCGTGGGGCGATCGGCGTTGTGTCGTCTACGCGCCTCGCGTTCGCGGGCTTGAACACCAGCTTCAACCGCCGCTTCGTGAAGCACCTCTTCCTGCCCTACGGCGACACCGGGCTCACCACGCCTGTGGGCCGAGCTGTGATGCTTGCCAAGCTCGACGCTGGCAATTCCCTGAACGATCAGAAGTACAACCTGCTGGGTGACCCTGCGCTGCGAATCGCGGCGCCACAGCTCCGGGTGAACATCGTGGACTTCGAGCCGGACAGCATCAAGGCGCTGAGCCGGATGACCATTCACGGTTCGGTGGTGCGACCGGACGGTCAGCCTTTGGCCGATCCCGATGGTCGGGTTCTGGTTACCGTCTTCGATTCGAAGAAGCTGCGCACCTACGTGACCGCTGCCGGGACGCGCGTGCAGTACTACCTGCCCGGGAATGCGATCTTCCGGGGCGTAGCCAGGGTAGAGAACGGCCGTTTCACCAGCCAGTTCGTGGTGCCGAAGGACATCACTTACGGCGGCAAGCTTGGCCGAATCGAAGCGTACTACTGGACGGACGAGAAGGACGGCAACGGGTTTGTGGAGGGCATCCCGGTGGGCGGCACCAGCACCAAGCTGGTGGACACGGAGGGACCCACCATTCGCGTGCTTGTTGACGGACGGGAGCTGGCTCCGGGCGACCCCCTGCCGCTGGGCGCGCAGCTCGTGGTGCAACTGACCGACTCGGTGAGCGGCATCAACCTGACCGGGGACATCGGCCACAAGATCACGATCGCCTTTGACAGCGAAGATGCTTCTCCTCAGGATGTAACCGACCGGTTCCAGTACTTCGAGGGCAGTTACGTTGCCGGGCAGTTGCAGGTCCCGGTTTCTGGACTGGAGCCGGGCTCGCACACGCTGCGCGTGAAGGCCTGGGACAATTCGAACAATTCGTCCACGCTGGTGATGGACGTCGAAGTGGTGACGAGCGACGAACTGGCCATCCGCGACGCCTTGAACTACCCGAACCCGTTTGCCGACGAAACGATGTTCACCTTCATGCTCACCCAGGACGCCACGGTTACGCTGCAGGTGTTCACAATTGGCGGGCGAAAGGTGGTCGAAATTGGCCCGCTTGCCTGCGTGCGGGGCTACACGGCTTTGCCGTGGGACGGTCTGGATGCTGAAGGTGACGAGTTGGCCAACGGCGTTTACCTTTACCGAATTGTGGCGAGAACCGAGAAGGCCAAAGCTGAAACGATCGGGAAGCTTGTGATTGCTCGCTGAGCGAACGCGCAAAACCGAGGGAAGCGAGAACAGGGCCTTGCCAAAAACCGGAACCAAAGGAGTACAGCCACGCAGGGGGTTCCTCGCTGAGGCTGTGGCGGGAAAGAGACTGCCGGTGCGGCACAGCGTCGTGCGCCGCGTGGGCGAGCTGGCGGATGAACTCGGCCTCGAGGTGTACGCCGTTGGCGGCTACGTGCGCGATCTTCTGCTGGGGCGGCCCAGTAAGGACATCGATTTTGTCGTTGTGGGCGACGGGATTGCGTTCGCTCGAAAAGTGGCCAGGCTGCTTCGCACCCGCACTGTGATTGTGTACGAACGCTTTGGCACGGCCAGCATTCCCTACCGCGGCTACAACCTGGAGTTCGTGACGGCCCGTAGCGAGAGTTACCGGGAGGACTCCCGCAAGCCGGAGGTGCGCCAGGCGAGTCTGGAAACCGACCTGGCCAGGCGAGACTTCACGATCAACGCCATCGCCCTGGGCATTCGCAGGTCCGATCTGGGCAAAATCATCGATCCGTTCGACGGCTTGGGGGACCTGCAGCGGCGCATCATCCGAACGCCGCTCGATCCCGTCGAGACATTCCACGACGACCCGCTGCGCATCCTGCGGGCGATCCGTTTTGCCACCCAGCTCGAGTTCCACATCGAGCGACGGACGAAAGAGGCCATTCGTTCGGAGCGGGAGCGCCTGCGGATCGTCAGTCAGGAGCGCATCACGGACGAACTGCTCAAGATTCTCGGCGCCAGGCGCCCGTCGATCGGCTTCCGGCTGATGGCGGAGACGGGCGTGCTGGACGTCATTCTGCCCGAAGTGAGTGCGTTGCGCGGCGTCGAGCAGATCGGGCGTTACCACCACAAAGACGTGTTCGAACACACGCTCAAGGTGCTGGACCGCATCGCTGCTGTTTCTGACGACCTGCGTCTTCGCTACGCTGCGCTGATGCACGACATCGCCAAGCCGCGCACCAAAGCCTTCAAAGAGGGCGTCGGCTGGACCTTTCACGGCCACGACGAGATCGGGGCGCGGATGATCCGGGACATCTCGCGCAGGCTGAAACTACCCAACGATTTCAGCCGCTTTGCCGAGAAGCTGACGCGCCTGCACCTGCGGCCGATCGCCTTGGTGGAGGAAGGCGTGACGGACTCGGCCATCCGGCGGTTGATCGTGCAGGCGGGAGACGATCTGGAGAATCTGCTGACCCTGTGCCGGGCGGACATCACGTCCCGAAACCCGCAGCGCGTGAGGCGACACCTCGCCAATTTCGACCGGCTGGTGAAACGCATTCAAGAGGTCGAAGAAAAGGACCGCATGCGAGCCTTTCAGTCGCCTGTCCGCGGCGACGTGATCATGAAGGTTTGCAACATCCCGCCCGGGCCGTTGGTGGGCAAGCTGAAGAAGATGATCGAAGAAGCCATCCTGGATGGCCGCATCCCCAACGAGTACGACGCGGCTTACGAGTACCTGCTGCAGATCAAAGACGAGGTGCTGAAGCAGGCGGAACAGGGAGCAGGTGGGAACCAGCCTGCTGACGCTGCGGAGTCAGCGGCAGATGCCGCTCCCGCTGAAAACGCGGGGAGTCAGGGCGCGTAAACAGGTTCATCTGAGCGTAGTTCCGGGAAATCCCGGGATGCGTGCAGGCGAAATCCGGGCAGAGACTCTTGTGGGGGCACCACAGAACGGGGAATCGACAGGACCACCTGACCAAGCTGGGAGAGCCAACCCATGAGCGCGGTTGACGTCGTCATTGTGGGCGTGTTTCTGGCTTTGCTGTTCGCGGCAGGGAGCTACTTCTACAACTGGGTGCGGACCCCAGACGACCTCTACGTGGCCGGGCGGCAGCTCACTCCCTTCATCCTGGCTGCGACCATCACCGCAACGAACGTCAACCTCTACAGCTTCGTGGGGCAATCGGGGGTTGCCTACAAACACGGGATCAGCATTCTCTGGCAAACCTGGACGGGCAACATGGCGCTGGTTTTCTCCGGGCTCTTTGTGCTGCCGGTGCTGCGGCGCCTCCGGGTTCGCACTGTGCCGGAATTTCTGGAAATGCGCTACGGTCCGGGCGTGCGAGCGCTGGTGGGCGTGCTGTGGATTCTGCGCCTGTCTTTCTGGCTTGGTGTGGTTCTCTACACGGCTGCCGTTGCCGCGCAAACAATCACGGGCTTTTACAACTACACCGCCTGGCTGCTGATCTTTTCCGTGATCACGGTGCTGTACACGATGATGGGCGGCATGTGGTCGGTGGCGCTCACCGACGTGCTCCAGTTCATCCTGATGATGACTGGCGCACTGATTTTGCTGCCTTTAGCCATGGCCGCTGTGGGCTGGTGGCCTGGCCTCGTGGCGAAGATCGAGCCCGGCCACCTGGAGCTGGTCACACAAACGGGCAGCTACAACTGGTTGTTCGTCCTGGCGATTTTTGTTCTGGGGATCGAGTGGGCTTCGGTTGATCAGGGACTCCTGCAG
>JAADFT010000084.1 GCA_013152765.1 Calditrichota bacterium
GTGGCAGAGGCAATCGCGCTCGCCCTCGACGACGGTTCCGGCGGCAAGCGCCTGGTTGGCTTTGTAGTGGCGGAGAAAGACCGGCAGATTCAGGGACCAGAGCTGCGTGCTCGCCTGCAGAAGCTTCTTCCGGACTACATGGTGCCTTCGTCGATCCTGGTACTCGACGCGTTTCCGCTGACACCCAACGGCAAAGTGGACCGCAAGGCCCTGGCGCGCCTGGCGGCCGAGCAAACTGCGGTGCGAACGGAGTTTGTGGACCCGAAGTCCGAAGTCGAAAAGCAAATCGCGTCCATCTGGCGCGAGGTGCTGAGCCTGGAGCGCGTCGGCGTCAACGACAATTTCTTCGACCTGGGCGGGCACTCGCTTGCCCTGATGCGGGTGCACGATCGGCTCGAAAACGCGTTCGAGCGCGAAATTCCGGTGGTGGAACTCTTCAAGAACCCGACGATTCGTACGCTGGCTTCGTTTATTCAGGGCGAGGGCCCGGACCAGTCGCTACGCAGGGAGCGAGAGGAGCGCGCGCGAAAGAGGAGAGAAGCGCTGGCCCAGCGGCGCGCTGCACGGTCTCGCCGACCGGCTCCCAGAAGGGCGTAAGATGGTAGGAAGTGCAAGATTGAGCATCGTGGTGTGAGGAACGGTACAGACTGCGCGAACGGACAGGTGAAGACGAGCACGGCGGAGGAAGCGGAATTGCAACTTGCTGAACACCCCGTCGAAGAGCGAACGGCAGACATTTACGAGAGGATTGCGGCTTACCCCCGGCCGCCTTTGGCGCCGCTCCCGCCGCTGGACGAGATCGACATCCTCGGTCACTTCGGGGTCAAGGACACCTTGCTCGGACGGGCAGTGGTGAAAACCGGCATGCGGCTGGCGGGTTTCAACCGCTTCTACAAAGACCTTCCGCAGAACCTCGAGACGCTGATGCGGCGCTCGAATCTCCGCGGTGCAGGACTCTTTTCGCTGGTGAATTCGGCCACGCTGGCCCTGGCTGACGACCCCCGCCAACCGGACGCCCTCGACCGCGCCGTGAGTCTGATCCTGGCAGCGCGAGAGCTGTACGTGGACCTGAGCACTGGCAAGCTGCCACCGGACCGCTACCGGGACCAGGTTCTGGAAATGGGACAGTACCCGAACCTGTTCTCAACCGCGCTGACCGTGGAAGGACGGGTCGCGCGGCTGTTCAAGAGCAAGAAGCGGTCGCAGCTCGCTGTGCTGGTCGGAGGAAGAATCTACCTTCTGGAAATCGGCGAGCCGGAGCAAGATCTCGAACCCGCGGCGCTGCGCGAAGCTCTCGAGAGAATCGTGCAAAGCGCCCGAGAGAAGGGTTTCTTGCCTGTCGACCGCGGAGTGGGTGTCCTGACCTCCGCCAAGCACACCACGCAATTGCGAGTTTTCGGGCAACTCCAGCAAGATCCCACCAACAGAGAGGCGCTGCGTGCGATCCGACACAGCTTCGTCACACTTTGTCTGGATCTGGACGACGAGCCGGACTCGGTAGTCGAGGCTGCGCGCCTTGCTCAGAGCCAGAACCTGCACAATCGCTGGCAGCACGCGAGTTTGCAATTCGTCGTGTTCGGAAACGGCAAGGCCTGCACACTTTGCAACTTCAACGCTTACGTGGACGGAAACCCGATGATGCGTGGTAGCGCTGAGCTGCAGAGGCGGGCCGCGCGAATGCCGCTTGCCTCGGCGAGTCAGGCAACGGGACACTTGCCGGAAGCTGTGGAGCTGGAGTGGCACGTACCGGACAAGCTCATTGACCTTGCTTTGCGAGATGTGGAGTGGGTTCGGGACTCGCAGCAGGCTACTTTTGAAATTCCGGGCGTCGGCAAGAAGAACTTTGAGAACTCAGGTGTAGCGCCTGTTTCCGGTTTTGTTCTGGCCGTACAGACGGCAGCTAAGGAATTGATTGGCGATCACGCCTCCGTGCTCCAGTACCTCACCATGTCGAAGTACTGCTGCATGGGGCTTGCGAACGCAGACGCCACGACTCCGGAAGCGAAACGCTTTGTGGACACCTTCCTTGCGGGCGCGACGGACCGAGAACAGGCGCTGCAACTGCTCCGTGAAGCCGATGCTTCGCAGCGTCAGGCCTACCGGCAGGCGCGAAGGTACCTGCCGTTCTCCGACGTCCTTTCGCTGTTCATGTCCACGCGCAAAGGGTTGGGCAGAGCTTACGTGACGGCGCTGCTCGGCTTGTCGATGTTTGGACTGAGGTTGCTCGGCCAGATCGACCGCAAGGATGTGGAGATCGTGCTTTCCCATCCGGAGATCTTTCCCGAGGTACCGGTGGTCGGGCGTCCAGGCATCAGATTGCCGTACGTCCGCTACTTTGGGCTGCACTACCAGATTCTGGACGACAAGACCGTGGTCACGTACATGCCGTCTGTAGGCTGGAAGGTGCCGAACAAGGAGTTGCACGAAAAGTTGAGCAGGGCTTTCGAAGAAATCGCCGCGCTGGCTGGTTCCGCCGGCAGGGATTCGGGCGGCGAGCCCTCCGAGAGCCGAAACCGGCTACGCGTTGCCTGATTTTTTCGCTGGATCCGCCGAGAGAGCGTTGCCTGGAGGACCTGGATGGACGAGACGCAGGACAGACTCGACGTTGCGATTGTAGGGATGGCTGGAATTTTCCCGGGCGCGAAGAACGTGCGGGAATTCTGGCAGCTCCTTCGCAACGGCGTCGAGGCTGTGACGTTTTTCACGGACGAAGAGCTGATCGAGGCCGGGGTGGATCCCGCTCTGGTCAAGGACCCAAACTACGTCAAGTCGCGGGCCATCATCGAGGACGAGGACAAGTTCGACGCAGGATTCTTCGACCTGCCCCCGCGGGAAGTCGAAATGATGGACCCGCAACACCGGCTCTTCTTGCAGACGGCCTGGCACGCTCTCGAGGATGCTGGTTACGACCCCGACCGCTACGACGGTCTGATCGGGTTGTTCGGCGGCGTCAGCATGAACACGTACCTGTTCTCGTTTTTGACGTCTGGTCGGGGCAGAATCACCTCAGCCGAGGGCTACCAGCTCTCGATCGGCAACGACAAGGACTTTCTGACCACGCGGGTCTCGTACAAGCTGAACCTGAAGGGGCCGAGCGTGGCTGTGCAAACGGCCTGTTCCACCTCGCTCGTGGCCGTCCACCTGGCTTACCAGAGTTTGCTGGACTACACCTGCGACATGGCGCTGGCGGGTGGTGTTTCGATCACGATTCCGCAGAAGCAGGGTTACTACTACCAGGAAGGCATGATCCTGTCGAAGGACGGCCACTGCCGCGCTTTCGACCACCGCGCCAGCGGCACCATCAGCGGCAACGGTGTGGGCATCGTTGTGCTGAAGCGGCTTGAAGACGCCCTGCGAGACGGTGACCACATCTACGCCGTGATTCGCGGTTCGGCCATCAACAACGACGGCTCCGACCGCGTCGGCTACACGGCTCCGTCGGTGAACGGGCAGGCCAATGTGATCGCCAGCGCGCTGGCCGTGGCAGATGTGAACCCCGAGACCGTGACCTACGTGGAGGCGCACGGCACTGGCACCGTGCTTGGCGACCCGATCGAGATCGCCGCGCTGACCCAGGTTTACAGGGAGCACACCGACAAAAAGCAGTACTGTGCGATCGGCTCGGTCAAAACCAACATCGGTCACCTTGACGCGGCGGCCGGGGTTGCCGGGTTGATCAAGACCGCGCTGGCCCTGGAACACAAGGAGATTCCGCCCAGCCTGAACTTCGAAAAGCCGAACCCCAAGATCGATTTCGAAAACAGTCCGTTCTTCGTGAACACCGGGCTGCGACCCTGGGACGCGCCAGCCGGCACGCCGCGGCGCGCTGGCGTAAGTTCTTTCGGGATTGGGGGTACCAACGTGCACGTCGTTCTGGAGGAGGCTCCGGAGCAGAAGTCGGGCCCCTCAACGAGATCGGCGAACTTGCTCCTGCTCTCCGCAAAGAGCCAGGATTCGCTGGACGAGACGACGTCGGAGCTGGCCAGCTACCTCAGCCAGGCGAACGACCTGAATTTGCACGACGTGGCGTACACGCTTCAGGTTGGGAGGAAGCATTTCAACGTCCGCCGGGCGCTTGTGGCGAGCGACCTGGAGACTGCGGCGCGAAAACTGGCAGAGCTTGACCCAAAGGCTGTGCTTTCCAGCTCGCTGCCGAAGGATTTCGAAGCGCCGCCAGTGGCTTTCATGTTCAGTGGCCAGGGTTCGCAGTATGTGGGGATGGGACGGCGTCTCTACGACACCGAACCCGTTTTTCGCGCCGAGCTCGATCGCTGCTTCGAGATTGTTGCATCCGAATCGGGGCTTGACTTGAGGGGTGTGGTTTTCGCGCCGCCGGACAAAGCGGGTGAGGCGGGAGAGAGGCTGAACAAGACAGAGGTTACGCAGCCAGCCCTGTTCGCCATCGAGTACGCGCTTGCCAGGCTGTGGATGCACTGGGGTCTCTCCCCGGCTGCCATGGTGGGACATTCGATCGGCGAGTACGTGGCTGCCACTCTGGCTGGCGTGTTCAGCCTGGAGGACGCTCTGCGCGTTGTCGTCCAGCGCGGCAAGCTCATGCAGAAGCTCCCGGCTGGCGCCATGCTGAGCGTACCGCTCAGTGAGGCGGATGTGCAGCGCTACCTGACGGACGACGTGGCGCTGGCAGCCATCAACAGCACGGGAAACGTGGTTCTCTCCGGGCCTTTCGAGGCGATCGAGGCGGTGGAGAAAAGCCTGGCCGCTGACGGCGTACAGTACCGCCGTTTGCACACTTCTCACGCGTTTCATTCGAGCATGATGGACCCGGTACTCCCGGTTTTCACGGAGGTTGTCTCCGGGGTCAAGCTGAACGAGCCGAGTTTGCCTTACCTGTCGAACACCACGGGCACCTGGATCACAAAGGAAGAAGCGACGGATCCCGGGTACTACGCCCGGCACCTGCGGTCGACCGTGCGATTTGCAGACAATGTCTACGAGCTGCTACAGGATTCGCGGCTGGTTCTGCTTGAGGTTGGCCCTGGCACGGTTCTGGCCACGTTAGCGCGCCGACACGCTGCGAATTCGCTCGGTCGCACGATTTTGGCGTCGCTGCCGCACCCCAAGGATGCATCCGACGAGGTCGAATTCCTCCTGCGCACCCTTGCTCGGCTGTGGTTGGTCGGGGTTGAAATTGACTGGCAGAACTTCTACGAGGGCGAGCGGCGCCTGCGCGTGTCGCTGCCAGGCTACGCTTTCGAGCGCAAGCGGTACTGGATGGGCGCGACGAAACCGGTCGCCGGGGCGGCAACGGAACAGGGGTTGGTAAAGCGCAAAGACGTGGGAGAGTGGTTCTACCAGCCGGCGTGGAGGGAAGAAAAGAGCGCGGCGCAAGCCGAAGCGGATTTGGCGAATCCGGGCACGGTGTTGCTGTTCGACCATGGTTCCGGGCTTGGGGCCAGTCTGGAAAGTGAGCTCCGTCGCGCTGGCTCGACGGTCGTCCGTGTTCGTCCGGGGCAAGAATTCGCCAGCGACTCTGACGGGCTTTACCAGGTCCGACCTTACGAACCGGAAGACTACCTCAGGCTGCTCCGGGATCTGAAAGAACGCGACGCGGCGCCGGAACTCATTCTGCATCTGTGGGGCGCTGGGGAAAACAACGCGCCTGACCTTGAACGCGACTACGCGTCGCTGGTGTTCCTGAGTCAGGCGCTCGGGAAAGTGCTCGCTGGCCGGAAGGTTTCGGTGGGAATTCTGGCCGACCGCGTGTTCCGGGTTCTCGGAAGCGAGCCCGTAGAACCGGCCCGCTGGGCTCTGTACGGGCTCAGCAAGGTCATTCAGCAGGAGTTACCGCAGGTTGACGTCCGGTTTGTGGACGTCGGTACAGACGGTGCGAGTGCTGACGCTCTGCTGCGTGCTCTGAAGCAATCCCCGGGCACCGGGCTGGGGTTGGCGCTCCGAAACAAGCGTCGCTGGGCGCTGGAGGTGCAAGAAACGCCTTTGCCCCAGGCCGACGGAGTCCCGGAGCTACTGCGCGAGGACGGCGTGTACGTGATCACGGGTGGACTCGGTCGAATTGGGCTCCACCTGGCGGAGCACCTCGGGCAGAAGCTCGGTGCAAGGCTGGCGCTGCTCGAGCCCTACGACTTCCCGCCACCCTCTGAGTGGGACGCCTGGGTGAAAGAGCACGGCGAGCAAGACCCCGTAAGCGTCCGAATTGCTCGGTTGCGCGGGATTCAGGAAGCCGGAGGGGAGGTGCTGGTCCTGCGCGCAGACGTCAGTCGTCTCGAGGAATTGCAGGCAGCTTTGAAGGAAGCGAGGGCAGCATTCGGTCGTGTGGACGGTGTGTTTCACCTGGCGGGCATTGTGGGCACTCAGGCATTCCGGGCTCTTTCCGAGATCTCGCCGGAAGACTGGCGAAAGCAGTTTGCTCCGAAAATCGACGGGGCACTGAACCTCGCCAGGGCGCTCGAAGCGCTCGATTTGCAGCCCGCCTTCGTGCTGCTGCAGTCGTCGATGGCTTCAGTGCTCGGCGGTCTGGGTTTCGGCGTGTACGCCGCGGCCAACGCGGTCCTGGACGGACTTGCGGTTGCCAAAGAGGACGAACCCGGCACACGCTGGCTTTCCGTCAACTGGGACGGCTGGCGTTTCGAGGAGGACGAAACGGCGGGAGGCCTGGGTGCTGAAGTCGCTCAACTGGCCGTGGAGCCCCACGAGGGTCTGGAAGCCTTCGAGCGCATTCTAAATCAGCCAGAGCTGACGAACGTACTGGTTTCTACCGGCGACCTGAACGCCAGGATCGAAAAGTGGTTGCGGCCAGCGCGCAGAGAGGAAGAGGACGAAGCGCAGGAGACGGCGGTTGGCCTGCACGATCGCCCGGACCTGCCAACGCCCTACGTTGCCCCCGAAACGGACCTGCAGAAGCAGGTGGCAGAAGTGTGGTCGCGCTTGCTCGGCATTTCCACGATCGGCATTTACGACGACTTTTTCGACTTAGGTGGAAACTCCCTGATGGCCACGCAACTGGTCTCCGAGCTTCGCGAGACTTTCCAGGTCGAGCTTCCTTTGCGCGAGCTTTTCGACGACCCAACCGTTTCGGGCGTCTGCAGGGTGATCGAGAAGGAGCGGGCAGAGCAGGCGAGCTCCGAAGTTTCCAAAGTCGCGGAAGCCCTAAAACAAATCGAGAGCCTCTCCGACGAGGAGGCAAAGCGACTGCTCGAAGAACTGCGATCTGGTTCGTCGAAGTGAGGAGACGAGCTGGGAGCGCGGAGGCTGAAACTCGCGAGAAGCACTGGGACTGCGAAGGCGCTTTTCAACGACTCGTGTTTCGTTTTCGCGGAGCGCAGAAAGGTCAAACAGGATGTAGTGCGGTCGACGGAGGCAGATGAATCTCTACAAGGAAATAGCCACCCTTTCCCCTGAGAAACGCGAGCTGCTGGAG
>JAADFT010000085.1 GCA_013152765.1 Calditrichota bacterium
AGTACTTCGATCGTTTGCGCGAGGAGTGGGCCGAAGGGCACGTGGTGGCTGAAGACAGCGCCCGGACGTTGCGTTGCGACCGGTTGCACTACCAGGAAAACATCGACTACGGCGTGGCCGAGGGGCACGTGGAACTGGAACACCGCGAAAATCACGTGCGCCTGAAGGCGGACAGGGTGCGCTACGACCGCGCGAACGGGGTTGCTGTAGGCGAGGGCAAGCCGGTGATCGTACAGGAGGATTCGACCGGACGCCAGATCTTCCGGCTCAGCGGTGAGCGCGTTGCCTGGTACGAGGACGCGCGCCGTTTCGAGGCCCTTGGTGACGTTGAAATTGTGGATGAAAGCGGCTCGCACGCTCGCTGCGACAGTCTCGTGTACTACCGCTCCACCGGCCTCGCCTTCTTGCGCGGTAAGCCGCACACGTGGCGACGCTGGGAGCAGATGTTTGGACACGAAATGGAGTGGTTTTTCGCCGACGACACCCTTCGGGAGGTGCGCGTGCGCGGTCGAGCTTTTGTGCGCACCGAGGCGGACACGCTTCATCCGGGATTCCGCCAGAACCGGGTGAAGGGCGACAGTCTGGTGATTTTCTTCTCGGGAGGAGAGGCCTCCCAGATTGTGGTGCGAGGCAGGGCGACGAGTCTCTACTACCTCTTCGAGGAAGGCAAGCCAAAGGGTGTGAACTGGATCCTTGGCGACGAGATTCGCATGTGGGCTTCGGGCAACAAGCTCACCCGTGTGCGAATTGTTGGAGATCCTGAGCGAGCGGAAGGCAGGTACTACCCGGAGCGCCTTGTGTCGATGGCTCCTGTCAGCGATTTTGAACCTGAGGAGCGCGAGTTCCTGGCGCCAGAGGGGGAACCGTGAGCGTCGAGATGGCCGAGAAGCAGGTCGAGACCACCGAGCGAGAGTTGGGCCACGCCGGGCGCTCGATTCTGCGCGCCGAGGGACTGGTGAAGATCTACGGCAAGCGCCGGGTCGTGAACCAGGTTTCCCTCGAAGTGCGCCAGGGAGAAATCGTTGGGTTGCTGGGTCCCAACGGCGCAGGCAAGACGACAACGTTCTACATGATCACAGGGCTGATCCGACCCAGCGCCGGGAGGATCTACCTGGATGACCGCGACCTGACGCGTCTGCCGATGTACCGCCGGGCCAGGCTGGGTGTTGGCTACCTGTCGCAGGAGCCGAGCATTTTTCGCGGCCTGACGGTTGAACAGAACGTCCTGGCGATTCTCGAAACCCTGCCGATGAATCGTACGCAAAGGCGTGAGCGGGCCAGGCAGCTCCTTGAGGAGCTCAACGTAGCGCATCTTGCGAAAAGCAAGGCGTACAACCTCTCCGGCGGCGAGCGGCGCCGCGTGGAGATCAGCCGAGCTCTGGTGACCAACCCCAAGTTTCTGTTGCTGGATGAACCCTTTGCCGGGGTGGACCCGATCGCGGTGGAGGACATCCAGAACATCGTGCGGAAGTTGAAGGAACGCGGCATTGGCGTTTTGATTACAGATCACAACGTGCGCGAGACGCTGTCGATCACGGATCGCGCCTACTTGATGTACGAGGGTACGGTGCTGAAGCACGGCACTGCGGAAGCTTTGGCAAACGATCCTGAAGCGCGGCGCCTCTACCTGGGCGACCGTTTCCGGCTGGACTGAAGGTTCGTTGGACGACATTTCGGGAGGAGAACGACGCAGTTGAAGGCTAAGGGCAAGGTGACAAAAAAGGTGGTGTTCTCATGGTAGGGCTATCCCAGCGACTACAACTGCAGCAGAGGCAGTCTCCGCAGCAGGTGCTTCTCTCCACGCTGCTTCAGCTTCCGCTGCTGAGCCTGGAGCAAAAAATCAAGATGGAGCTGGAGACGAATCCGCTCCTGGAGATTGACGAAGAGCTGGAGCTGGAGCAGGATCAGAACGCGGAGATGGAGGCGAAAGTCGAGGAGGAACCCATTCCGCAGCTCGAGGAAGAGAAGGCCGAGAAAGAAGAAGCGGCGGAAGAGGAAGTCCCCGAGCTGTCCGAGGAGCCGCCCCCAGAGGAAGTCGACTGGGAAGAAATCCTCAACGACGTGGACAACTACCAGCCGTACATCCCCCGCGAGAAAAACACGGAGGAGTACGAGCGGCCGGAGGTGCACCGCGAGACACTCACCGACCACCTGCTCAGCCAGCTCCACATGACCAATCTGGACGAGAAGGAAATGCTGGTCGGGGAGTACATCATCTGGAACATCAACTCGGCTGGCTACCTAACGATGGATGTGAACAGCATCGCCGAGGCGCTGGATGTGGACCCCGAGACGGTGGAGAAGGTCCTCGGTGTGATCCAGCGCTTCGACCCGCCGGGAATCGGGGCGCGCAACCTCCAGGAGTGTTTGCTGGTGCAACTGCTGGAGCGCGAAGACCGCGACGAGCTGGCGGTGGAGGTCATTCGCGACCATTTCGACGACTTCGTCAACCGCCGCTTCGAGAAACTGGCCAAGAAGCTGGACGTGCCAATCGAGCGCATCGCCGAAGTGCTGGAGGAAGTGCGCAAGCTGAACCCAAAGCCAGGCGAAGGCTACGTCACCTACGAGAATCAGTACATTGTGCCCGACCTCACCGTGGAAGAGGAAGACGGGGAGTTCAAAATCACCCTGAACGACTGGAACATCCCTCACCTGCGCATCAACAACCGTTACCGTCAGTTGCTGATGGACAAGAGCAAGACCTCCAAGGAGGCTCGGGACTACATCCGGAAGCGGCTTGAGTCGGCACGCTGGCTGATCAACTCAATCCACCAGCGACGCGCGACGATCCTGCGCGTGATGGAGGCAATCATCAACCGGCAGCGCGATTTCTTCGAGAAGGGGCCGGACCACCTGAAGCCGATGGTTTTGAAAGACATTGCCGACGACATCGGCATGGACATCTCCACAGTGAGCCGTGTGACAAACGGCAAGTACGTGCAGACCGACTGGGGCATCTTCGAGCTGAAGCACTTCTTCAGCGAAGGTCTGCGCAGCGACACGGGCGAAGATGTGTCGAACAAGATGATCAAGGAGAAGATTCGCCGGATCATTGAGAACGAGAACAAGCAGAAGCCGCTGAGTGACCAGGAAATTGCCGAGTTGCTGAAGCGCGAGGGCCTGAATGTGGCCCGGCGCACAGTGGCCAAGTACCGGGAACAGATGAACATCCCCGTGGCGCGCCTGCGCCGGGGATTCTGAGGCAGCGAGAGCAGCGAGCACCGGCAGCCAACACTTTCGCCTACTGCTTACTGCCGACTGCCAACTGCCAACTGCCTCCAGGAGAGTAACCATGCGAGGACCGGATTTTCACGCAACGACAATTCTCGGTGTTCGCCACAACGGTCAGGTTGCGCTTGGCGGGGATGGCCAGGTGACCTACGGCGACACCATCATGAAACAGAGTGCCCGCAAGGTGCGGCGCGTCTACGAAAACCGCGTGCTGGCGGGTTTTGCCGGTACGGCAGCGGACGCGTTCACTTTGTTCGAGCGCTTTGAGGAAAAGCTCGAGCAGTACCGCGGGAACCTGGGGCGAGCGGCCGTTGAACTGGCCAAGGACTGGCGTACGGATCGCTACCTGCGGCGTCTGGAAGCGCAGCTCATCGTGATGGATCAGGAGCACACCTACCTGTTGTCTGGCAACGGCGACGTCATCGAGCCGGACGACGAGGTGGTGGCCATTGGCAGCGGTGCGGACTACGCTCTGGCTGCGGCGAGGGCGCTCGTGCGACATTCGACGCTGACCGCAGAGGAGGTGGTGCGCGAGGCGCTGAAGATCGCCTCGGAGCTGTGCATCTACACGAACGGCAACCTGACGATTGAGAGGCTCTGAGATGGGCAGAGACCGGTCGCGCGAGCTGGTGGACGAGACGTGGCGGCACTCGGAGTGGGAGAGGGAGGAGCGTCTGCGGCATCTGACGCCCGGTGAGATCGTTCGTGAGCTCGATCGCTACGTGATCGGGCAGGACAAGGCCAAGCGCTCCGTGGCCATCGCCATGCGCAACCGGTGGCGTCGGCAGCAGGTTGGCGAAGACCTGCGCGAAGAGATCATGCCGAACAACATCATCCTGATCGGCCCAACCGGCGTCGGGAAAACGGAGATCGCCCGCAGGCTCGCCAAGCTTGCCGGTGCGCCCTTCATCAAGGTAGAGGCCTCAAAGTACACCGAGGTGGGGTACGTCGGTCGCGACGTGGAGTCGATCATTCGAGACCTGACCGACATCGCTGTCAACATGGTGCGGCAGGAGCATTTCGAAGAGGTGCGGCCAGTGGCCGAGAAAATGGCGCTCGACCGCATGATCGAAATCCTGCTGCCGCGTCCGCGCCGAAGCCGTAAGCGCTACCCGACGCGGGAAGCTTACCAGGAGGCGGTGGCCCGCTGGGAGCGCAGTCGCGACCGCATGTGGCAAAAGCTGGTGCAGGGCAAGCTCGACGACCGCTACGTGGACCTGGAAGTGCCTGTTCAGACGATGCCGACCATGCAGATTGTGTCGCAGGCGGGCGTGGAAGAATTCGGCTTCAACTTCCAGGATGTGATGGACTCGATTTTCCCGAAGCCCACGAAAGTGCGGCGAATGCGGGTTGACGAGGCCCTGCGCTACCTGACCCAGGAGGAGTCCGAGAAGCTCGTCGACATGGACGAGGTGGTGCGCGACGCCATCCGCCGCGTGGAGCAATCGGGCATCGTGTTTCTGGACGAGATCGACAAGCTGGTTGGCAACACGGGGGATGCCGGCCCGGACGTTTCCCGGGAGGGCGTACAGCGCGATCTGCTGCCGATCGTCGAAGGCAGCAACGTGATGACCAAGTACGGGATGGTGCGCACCGATCACATTCTGTTCATCGCAGCTGGCGCCTTTCACAACGCACGCCCCTCGGATCTCATTCCGGAGCTGCAGGGGCGCTTTCCGATTCGGGTTGAGCTGCAGTCCCTCACCGAGGAGGACTTCGTCCGGATCCTGACGGAGCCGGAAAACGCGCTGATCAAGCAGTACCAGGCCCTCCTGGCGACGGAGGGGATCACGGTGCGTTTCACCGACACGGCAATTCGGGAAATCGCCCGCACGGCGCAGCAGGTGAACGAGACGGCTGAAGACATCGGAGCCCGGCGTCTGCACACGATCATGACCACGCTGCTTGAGGACCTGCTCTACGAGGCTCCCGACGTCAAGAAGAAGACGGTGGTGATCAACAGGCGCACCGTGCAGAAGAAGTTCCGCGAGGTCATCGAGGACGAGGATTTGAGCCGTTACATTTTGTGAGGAAAGGGGAAGCCGTGAAGAAAGATTTCCTGGCAATTACGGATCTCACGCGTGCGGAAATCGAGGCTGTCTACGAGCTGGCCGCCGAGCTGAAGCAGAAGGTGAAAAAGGGCGAAGCGCACCCGCTGCTGGCGGGGAAGACCCTGGGAATGATCTTTCAGAAGCCCTCGGCCCGGACGCGCGTCTCGTTCGAAGTGGGCATGGTGCAGCTCGGTGGGCACGCCGTGTACCTTGCGCCGACGGACATTCAGATGGGCAAGCGCGAGAGCACGGCAGACATCGCGCGCGTGCTGAGTCGGTACGTCGACGGCCTGATGGCGCGCGTGTTTGCGCACGAAGACGTGCTGCAACTGGCCGCCTACGCCAGTGTGCCCGTGGTGAACGGCCTCAGCGACCTGCTGCATCCCTGCCAGGTCCTGTCGGATCTGTTCACGATCGGTGAGCACAAGGGCAAAATGGAAGGGCTGACCATCGCCTGGGTGGGCGACGGCAACAATGTGGCCAACTCCTGGCTCAACATGGCGTCGCGTTTCGCGCTGAACCTGCGGCTCGGCGTGCCCGAAGGGTACGACCCGGACCCGGAGATCCTGAGCAGCGCCAAGAAGGCCGGCCTCAGCGAGATCGAAATTGTGCGGGACCCACGGGAGGCGGTGAAGGACGCGGACGTGATTTACACGGACGTCTGGGCGAGCATGGGCCAGGAGGCTGAGGCGGAGAAGCGCAGGGCCGTGTTCCGGCCGTACCAGGTGAACAGCGAGCTGGTGGCCCTGGCCAAACCGGATGTGGTCGTGATGCACTGCCTGCCCGCGCATCGGGGCGACGAGATTACCGACGAAGTGATGGACGGCCCGCATTCGATCGTGTTCGATCAGGCCGAAAACCGCCTTCACGTGCAAAAGGCCTTACTGGTGAAGTTGATGAGCTGACGAGCCCGTCGGCGGCAGGCGGCGTAACGGCGCGAGAGGAGTTGCTGTGCAGGGACTTGAGCCTCCGAAACTCGAAGCGAAAACAGTTGTCGCGGAACGCTACTCGCCGCAGTGGGAGGTGCGGTGGGAAGACTTCGTTTCCCGCGCCAACAACGGCACCATTTTCCACCTGCGCCGTTTCCTGAGTTACCATCCTGAGGGCCGTTTCCAGGACCACTCGCTCGTTTTTTTGAAGGAAGGCAAGCTGGTGGCCCTTTTCCCCGCCGTTGAGCTCGAGCGTGACGGCCGGCGAGCCCTGGTGAGCCACGCAGGGGCTTCGTACGGCGGATTCGTCGTCAAGAGCTCCCTTTCGCTCAGGGATTCGTTTCGGGTTGTGTGGGCCCTGGACCGCTACGCAAAAGAAGCGGGCTTCGAACTTGTGGAACTCACACCTCCCCCGACTGTCTACCTTGCCCGACCCAGTAACTACCTGGATTTCGCGCTTTTACAGACGGGTTTTGACTACAAGAAACGCGAAGTCTCGTCCGTCATTCCTCTGGATTTCCCCGAAGAGGAAACGCTGCGGGTCTTCTCGGAAAGCTCGCGGCGGGCCGTGCGCCGGGCCATGAAGCACGGAATCGTGGTGCGCGAGTCCGAAGACTACGAGCGCTTTTACGAAATTCTGCAGAACAACCTGAAACTTCGGCACAACGTGCGTCCCACACACACGCTCGAGGAACTTCTGCATCTGAAGGAGCTGTTTCCGGACAGGATCCAGCTTTACGGCGCCTACAAGGACGACACGATGGTGGCCGGGGTGGTTCAGTTCGCCTGCAACGCGCGCGTTACGCTGGCTTTTTACATCAGCCACGACGAGCGCTACCAGGAGTACCGCGGCGTGAACATGCTGTTCTACGAAATCATTCGCACAGCCATCCGGCGGGGCTTCCGCTTTCTCGATTTTGGCATTTTCACGGTGGACATGGACCCGAACTGGGGCCTGGCGCGTTTCAAAGAGAGCTTCGGGGCGCAGGGTGTCTTCCGGGACACCTGGCGCAAGGTCTACGATTAGCAGTTCCGAGCGGGGGTGGCCTGCCCGGAGGTGGGGCGTGGGTCTCGACACGTAAGTACGTGCGAGGGCGCCCGGCTTTCGTTCAGGAGTGCTGATTCTCC
>JAADFT010000086.1 GCA_013152765.1 Calditrichota bacterium
GGAGTACCTGCGCGTAAAAGCGCGACTTCGAATTGCCGCTTTTGGCGAACCGACCCGCGACACACCCTGGCAGAAATTCAAAGGGCGCTGCAAAGTGGCCGCGAGCACCGCGACGTACGAAGGCATGTTCACGATCCACATGGTGCGCACGAAGGGTCCGGGCGAGTGGATCCGGAGTGGGAAGGGGCGTTTTGCCCGGGAGCTGGCCAGCGAGCCGGACGTTCAGGTGAGCGACTCGTTGATCCGCCGGACAGCTCGTAAGATCGCTGGAGATGCCCGTACACCGTGGGAAGCGGTAAAACGGGTTTGCCGCTGGGTGGCAACCGAGATTCGCTACAAGCTCACGGGGGCGGATGCCCTGACCTGTCTGAAGACCAGGGAGGGCGACTGCGGACCCAAGGCGAAGCTCGCCATCGCTTTCCTGAGGAGCCTGGGGATTCCGGCACGAATTGCGGGCGGGTTGCTGTACACCGGGAACCGGTGGGGCCAGCACAACTGGGTGGAAGTGTACCTGGGCGACGCGCTCGGCTGGGTTCCTGTGGACCCGACGACGGACGAGGCAGACACATTCAGTGCGGCGCACCTGACCCTTTGGGAAGGCTGGGCTGGAGCTCTGAGCTCCGAGCCCGGAGAAGCAAGCATTGAAGTGCTCGAGTTTCGCAAAGCACCCTGACGCCGCCGCTTCTGGAAACCGAGCGACTGTCGTGCCTTCGCGGGCCCGCACCGGAAAGCTTGTGCCTCGTGGTTCTGCTTGCGTCCAGTCCTCAGCAGTTCTTTCGGAGGTGCCCACGAATCGTCACTCTTCTCGCCGTTGACGTGCGTTCTTCTTCCGGATTTGCCTTGGGCTGGTTTCGCGAAGAGGGTTCCCTGCAAAGCTACAAGATCTGGAAAAACCTCTGGCCAAATCGCCTTGCTTTTCAACCGCTGTTTGTCTAACTTTGCCGCGAATCGTGGACTGGGTGGATGCCCTTCGGAGCGATCCCCCGGTGCGCCTTAACACGGACCAGCTTACCCGGACACAAATCCCGATGAAACTGCAGGAGACTTTGAGATGATCCGCAGAACTCTACTTGTGCTCACACTGGCGGCAGCGGTGATTGCCGGTGGCTGTCAGAAAAAAGCAGAGGAAGGGAAAACCGCTGCAGCGAAGAAGTGCAAGACCCTGAGCCAGGAAGAAATCCAGGCCATTATTCAGAAGGTCAACCAGATGCCGCTCGAGCCCGTTCAGCCCAACGAGGTTGCGGTGCTGGAAACGGACTTCGGCAAGATCGTCATCAAATTCTTCCCGGACAAGGCGCCTTTGCACACGCAGTACTTCAAGCGGCTTGTGAAAGCCGGGTTCTACGACTGCACCACGTTTCACCGGGTTGTGAAAGATTTTGTGATCCAGGGAGGCGACATTCTAACCAGGGATGACAACCCGAACAACGACGGCACGGGGAACGCTGGCTACCACATTCCGGCGGAGTTCAACGACATTCCCCACGACCGCGGAATCGTGAGCATGGCCCGGGCAAGAGATCCCAACAGTGCTGGCACCCAGTTCTTCATCTGCCTGAAACGCCTGCCCAATCTGGATCACCAGTACACCGTGTTCGGCAAGGTGATCGAGGGGCTGGATGTGCTGGACAAGATCGCTAACGTGCCGACCAAGATGCAGCCGGGCATGCGCGAGAAGAGTCGTCCTGTGAAGCCGGTCTACATCCGCCACGCCTACATGACGACTCGATGAGACGCCTGCCCCACATCCTCACGCTGCTTGTCGGTCTCGGGATTGCGTTCACAGCTCTGGCTGAAGGGCCAGCACCAGGCGGCCCGCGGAGCTGGGTCTTTTTTACGGACAAGGGCGACGGGGTTTTGCGAAAAGCTGCTCTGGAAGCTGTCCAGCGGGAATTGCCGGAACGCACGTTGTGGCGACGCGCGAAGGTGTTGCCCGAGGATCGCCTGGTCGACGAGACGGATCTTCCGGTTGCGGAGAAGTATGTGGAAGCCGTTGAACAGCTCGGCGCCAGAGTGGTCGTGCGCTCGCGCTGGCTCAACGCCGTAAGCGTGGTGGCGGATTCGGATGCACTGCGGAAAATCGCCCGGTTGCCCTTCGTCCGGCGCGTACAGCCGGTGGCTGCGGCGGCTCCTCACCTGCCCGAACCGGCATCACCGCCTCCGCTGAGGAAACCGACGCGCGAAACCGGCTTTTCCTACGGTCCTTCCTTCACGCAGCTCGCCCTGATGCGCGTACCGGAACTCCACCAGTGGGGCATTACCGGAGCCGGTGTGATTGTGGGCATGCTGGATGCCGGGTACGACTGGCGCTCGCATGAGGCTTTCCAGCACGTGAAGGTGCTGGGTGAGCACGACTTCATCTGGAACGACGACGTGACGCGCGATCAGGAGGGGCAGGACTACCCGGGCCAGGACGACCACGGGACCATGACCTTTTCCACCATCGCTGGCTACATGCCGGGACAGCTCATTGGGCCCGCCTTCGACGCCTCGTTCTACCTTGCCAAGACCGAGCGCGTCACCGATCTCGAGGGGCACGATTTTGAGAAGCCCATCGAAGAAGACTACTGGGTTGCCGGGCTCGAGTGGCTGGAGCATAACGGCGTTGATTTGGTCAGCAGCTCGCTGGGGTACCTGGACTGGTACACGCCGCAGGACATGGACGGGAACACGGCGGTGGTGACCATCGCGGCCGACCTGGCGGCGAAAAAGGGCGTGCTGGTAATCAACTCGGCCGGGAACGAAGGCAACCACGCCTGGCAGAAGATCATCGCCCCCGCGGACGGGGACAGCGTCGTGGCGGTTGGGGCCATCAACGCGGACGGCAGCATTGCGTCTTTCAGCTCGCTGGGCCCCACTGCCGACGGGCGCATCAAACCGGACGTGGTAGCCATGGGAAACGGCGTGTACGTAGCCAGCCCGGCCGGGTACTCCGAGTACGCTTACGTGCGCGGCACCTCGTTTTCCTGCCCTCTGGCTGCAGGTGTGGCGGCGCTGGTGCTCTCCGTGCATCCGTGGCTCACCCCGATGCAGCTTCGCGACGCCCTGCGTGAAACGGCGGACCGCGCCGCATCTCCCGACACGGTGTACGGGTGGGGTCTCGTGGATGCGGTGAAAGCTGCGCTGTACGACGGGCCGATTTTCAGCAACCTGCCCCGTGTGGTGCAACGCGAGGACGGCGGTCTGGACGTGCTGATCTACGCGATCCCGAAAACCGAGTTCGTGTCCGGTTCCTTGACCCTGCACTACAGCGTTGCGGGTGGCGATTTTCAGGATGTGAGCATGGCTCCCGGCGACACAGCACACCAGATCGTGGCGCATCTGCCGCAGTTTTCCCCCGGTACGTTGCTGAAATTCCGCTTCAGCGCTGTCGATTCGGCGACCGGGCTGGTGGAGCATCCTTACGCCCCGGGCGATGCGTTTCGCTACGTGGTTGGTCAGCCTGGTGTAACGGGACCCTGGGAAGCTCCTCCGGAACAGACTCTTCTGCACCATCCCTACCCGAATCCGTTTCGAAACGTAACCAGGATTGCCTTCGATCTGCAAGACGCAGCAACCGTGACGTTGGAGCTGTACAACGTTCGCGGCCGGCTGGTTCGGACACTCTTGAGCGGCGCTTCTCTTCCCGCCGGGAGGTACGGTTTCGACTGGCCAGCCGAAGATGGCCAGGGCAGACGCGTTGCATCCGGCGTGTACATCGTTCGCCTGGTCGTCAACGGAGTGCAGCATACTGAAAAGCTTCTGGTTCTCCACTGAGGAGCGAGCATGGCCGCAAAACGAGTGAAGATCGCCCTGGCTCTTGGAGGGGGTGGGGCACGTGGTCTTGCTCACGTGGGTGTACTCCGCGTGCTGGCGCGGGAGGGGTTCCGTTTCGACCTGATTACTGGCACCAGCATGGGGAGTGTGGTGGGCGCAATGTACGCCCAGCAGGGGGATCCGGATGAAGTTGAGGAGCGCTTTCGGCGGCTGCTTGACAGTGATCTCTACCACGAGATCGACTTCGAGAAGATCAACCTCAAGCGACACGAGGACGATTTTTTCGGCCACATTTCCACGTCGCTGAAGGAGCGAATCGCCATCAATCTGGCTCTCTCCAGGATCTCGCTTCTGGACGCTGACTACCTGGAACGCGGCCTGCAAATCCTCCTGGAACCGGGACGGATCGAAGACCTGGAGGTGACGTACGCGGCCGTCGCGGTGGATCTGAACAGCGGAGAAGAAGCGGTCATTGCCCGGGGCGACATCATGCGGGCCGTGCTGGCCAGCAGCAGCGTGCCAGGCTTTTTCCCACCCTGCGAGTACGAGGGCCGTTACCTGGTGGACGGAGCCGTGCGAGCGACCCTGCCGGTTCGAGCTGCCCGCTACCTCGGCGCGGACATCGTCGTCACCGTGGACGTCAGTCGGGATCTGGGCAGCGAGCCCGATCTGGACAACATCGTCGACATTCTCGCGCGGTGCCACGACATCCTGGCCGACGCCTACCGGGGGTATCTGCAGCAGGAGGCGGACCTGCTGATTCGACCGAACGTGGGGTCCGTACACTGGACGAAGCTGGATCTGATGGACGAACTCGTTGCCGAAGGGGAGAAGGCCGCTGAGCAGGCGTTGCCTCAACTTACCGCGCTGTTCGAACAAAGGAAGCCTCTGTGGCGGAGGCTGATGGCCAAGGTCAAACGAAAGGAGTAGGCTACATGCGAACGGTACTTGCGAGGCTTTTTGCGGAATCGCCATTCGCACGAATCGGCGAGCACATGGACAAAGTGCAAGCCTGCGTCGACGTCGTGCCGAAGATGATCGATGCGCTTTTTGAGGAGAACTTCGAGGAGCTCGAGCAGCTTGCTAAGCAGGTGTACAAGCTCGAGCACGAGGCCGACATCGTCAAGGGCGAAATCCGCGATCATCTCCCCAAGAGCATCTTTCTGCCGGTAGATCGGGCGGATCTGCTGATGTACCTGAAAGAACAGGACGCGATCGCCGACGCGGTGGAAGACCTCGCTGTGGTTCTGACCATTCGCAAGCTTCACGTGCCTGAGGAGCTGCGGCCGGATTTGCGCCATCTCGTGAACCGCTCGGTCGACGCTTGTCGCGAGGCTGGTCGACTGGTCGGGGAAATCGGCACGTTGCTCGTGTCGGGATTCAAAGGGTCCGAGGTCGACGAAGTGATCGGAAAGATCGCCCACCTGGGCGTGATCGAGTGGGAGACCGACAAACAACAACAGAAGCTGGTGAAAAAGCTGTTCCAGATTGAGCCGGAGCCGGATCCGATCAACGTGTTTTTCATGATGAAGGTTTTCGAGGAGATCGACGGCCTGGCGGATCATGCTGAAAATCTGGGCGACATCATTCGCATGATGATCTCAAAGGGGTAGGAGGTACGCAATCGCGCCCGCGGTGAGCGGGTGCTCGAAGCGACGCTTCAGGGAATTGGGGTGAGCGCCAGGCCAGCCACCGGATGGAGTGGCATGAAGGAGAGGGCCTGGCCTTCCGAGGTGACGAGTCGAGCGTGGGACCGCCCAAGGCGGGGCCGGCGGCACTGCAAAGAGCGGTGGCCAGCCCTGGGGGGCCAGGTGGAACCAGGCCGGCTGCGCAACGGACATCCAGCAAAAAGGACGAGGGCAGAAGGAAATGGGTTCGGAAACGTTCTTCGCGATTCTGGCAATTGTTGCAGCACTCTACATGGCGTGGAACATTGGCGCCAACGACGTGGCCAATTCGATGGCCACCTCCGTGGGGGCGAAGGCAATCACCCTTCGTCAGGCTGTTGTCATCGCCGCGGTCCTTGAGTTTTCAGGGGCCTTTTTTGTGGGCAACCACGTGACCAAAACCGTGGCTGTGGGGTTGATTCACCTTGACAAGGTACCCGACGCTCAGTCGCTGATGCTTGGGGCGCTGGCAGCAGTACTGGCCGCAGCCATGTGGATCACGGTCGCTACCTGGAAAGAGTTGCCCATCAGCACCACGCACTCGATCGTCGGCGCGATGGTCGGATTTGGCATCATCGTCGGGGGGATCCGAGGCGTGGTCTGGACGACGGTTGGCAAGGTGGTGTTGAGCTGGATTGTGTCGCCGCTGTTTGGCGCCCTGGCTGCGTACCTGGTTTTCCGGCTGATCACCCGCCTGATCTTCGCGCGTGTGGATCCGTTGCGCGCTGCGCAGAAACTGGCGCCGTTTTTCATCGGCTTCACGGTGTTCATCATCGTGACTTCACTGCTGGCCAAGACCCCGCTGGGCCGACTGGTGGGGCGTCAGATCGGCGTGGAACTGGCGCTGGGGCACGCGATTTTGCTTGGTATCCTGGCCGGCGTGGTTGTTGCTTTCCTCGCCGGCCTTTTTGTTTTGCAGCGGTTGCGGCGGGGGCGGCAGCCGTACGCGGACGTCGAAGCGCTGTTTCGGAATTTGCAAATCATGACTGCCTGCTACGTGGCTTTTGCACACGGGGCCAACGATGTCGCCAACGCCGTCGGGCCTGTGGCCACCGTCTGGACCCTTTTCAGGGGTGGTGAAATTGGGCAGATGGTTGAGGTGCCTGGGCTTCTGCTGGCGATCGGAGGGGTCGGGATCAGCCTTGGCGTGGCCACGTGGGGCTACAAAGTCATCGGCACCGTGGGTAGCAAGATCACGGAGCTCACGAACACGCGCGGTTTTTCTGTGGAAATCAGCGCAGCGACCACGGTGCTCATTGCCTCGAAGCTTGGCATGCCGATCAGCACCACTCACACCGTGGTGGGCGCGGTGATCGGCGTGGGGATGGCCCGAGGCATCGCAGCCCTGAACCTGTCCGTGCTCTGGAACATCGTGGTTTCCTGGCTGCTGACGGTGCCCATCGCCGGGCTCTCCTGCATGCTGCTGTACGGCGTCTTGAAGCTGATTTTTTGACCCACCCGTCTCGCTTTCAAGCAGCTGGTGTCGGGCGAAATGAATTTCGCCCGGGAAGCCCCGCCCGGGCATCAATGTCCTGGCTACGTTGAGACCGAGCCTGCTAAAGCAGGCTCGACGGGCAGGATAGCGGCCAGGGGCCTGAGGAGCACCGCTGAAATCATCGGCGTCGATCTGTGTTCATCTGCGGTCGGGTTTTTCTGCGCACCAGGAAACGGAAGCCCGTGTTCGGCAAAAGGAGGCTGTTCTTCCGGCGAGCGAGTTTGTAGGACGAAATTTATTTCGTCCAGGCGGCCCCGCCCGGGTATCAAATCCCCGGGCTACGTTGAGGAAGCGCCTGCTGAAGCAGGCTCAAGAAACGGGACAAACACTGGGGTCCTGGCGAAGTCATCCAAGTCCATCTGTGTTCATCCGCGGTCGGTTTTTTTTCTGCGCACCAGGAGATGGAACT
>JAADFT010000087.1 GCA_013152765.1 Calditrichota bacterium
ACCAGGCTCCAGACCCCAAAGCCCAGGAGCGCAAGCGCAACGGAAACAACTCCCGAGCTCGTGACGCTTGCGATTTCCAGGATGGCCAGTTTTCGAAAATCCAGGTGGCGCGTCAGCAGCGCCTTCTGCACCAGCCCGAACGCCCCAATGATGAAACCAAGCGCCATGACCACGAGCACCGGCCGCACAACGGGCTTGTGGAAAAAACCGGCTACCAACGGTGCGGCTGCGAAAACTGCCACAAACAGCGCAACACCGAACACAAGGCTCGCCCAGAAACTGCTGGAGAGATGGCGCTCGTCCAGCTCGGGCCGTTGCACTAAAGCGGCCGTGAGACCGCGCTCGTTCACCATGGCGATCGCCGTCGTGACGATGGACGCCATGCCGATCACGCCGAAGTCGTCCGGCACGAGCAGACGTGCCAGGATGATCGTCAGCAAGAACTGGAGGCCCTGGACGGAGAACTTCGCGAGGCCTGTCCAGGCAACTCCGGCGAGAGCTTTTCGCTTCAGAGAGGCCATTCGGGCATTCGCAAGAGGGTCAAGGGCGGGCTCGCGTTACTTGACTCGCCAGATTTCGACCGGATACTTGCTCCCTTCCACCGTGGCGATTTTGGTGTAGTTTTGTGCTACCAGCGAATCCAACAAAGCGTTGTAGCGGCGGAACTTGCGACGGGTGTAGCCGTCGTAGATCACCACGCCGGGAGGCTCAGAAAGAAGTTGTTTCTGAAAATCCGCGACCTCTCGTTGCAGGAACTGGCTCGGGCGTCACGTTCCCGTAGGGCCGAGCCCCGGACTCAAACGTCCAGATCATGCCGCCACTCAGGACCGTCTGGCCCCGCACCTCCGGCTTCTGTAAGATCGATTTCACCGCTTGCAACGTCCGAGGTGACCAGATGCACTCGTACTTGGGACCGATCCGCATGCCTGTGTGGAAGCCAGAGAGGAACAGCGTCGCCGTTGTGAAAACGAAAAGGTAGTGGGCAGCCGTAGCTCCACCCCTTTCTTTCAAAAGTCCTTCACCGAGGACGGCAACGGCAAATCCAAGAGCCGCAGCGTAACTGATCCACCCCGGCAGGCCAAGAGCCGCCAGGACTCGCCAGGCTCCCCAGGCAACCAGGCCCACCAGCACCAAAAACACAACGCGAAAACGACTGGAGTGAGACGATTCCTGCTCCAGGCGGAGGAAAGCAAGCGCCACGAAACTGGCGAGAAGGGCAAGGCCAGTCAACAGGTTTGGTCGCGGGAACAACCGGCCCAGCACAGCGAAACCGAAGAACCCCGCCAGCGCGCCGAGCCAGATGAGAAGCGAGCTGGTTCGCGCCACTTTGCCCCAGGTTTCGAACCACAGCCACGCTACGAGCAAGATCAAAGGAACGTAGAGCTCCGTGGCGTACTGGGTGAAAAATCCACGGGCAGAAACGTGGTAGGTGTAAAGAAGCACCACTGCCAATGCCCAGCTGACGAGCAAACGCAGGCTGAGAAGGTCGGCATTCGGGCCGTCGAAACGGCGGCGGAAACGGCCGCTAATTGCAGCAACAACGGCGAAAGCCCAGGCTGGCAGCAGAAATGCGCTGAGATTCACTGCTTCGCGAAGGTAGCGGACGGTCATATCGACACTCTGTCCGAGGGACCGTAAGGAATGGGCTGCCGTGGGCGAGCGCAAAGCAGAGACGCCGAGAAGTCGCCCGAGGCGATCCAGAACGATGTTCGCAGGATCGATTTGCGAGGACAGCGTAGCGGCTAACCCCATCCGCGGCACGTAAACGGCAAAGGCCAGGCCCACGACTGCGACGAAGCCCACCGCGTAAAGCAACAAGCCTTTTACGAGCTGCTTCCACCGCCCCCAGGCCTGCCAGATCCAAAACACCGCAACAGCCACGGGCAGGTAAAGTGTTGCCTGTCGTACGTAGTAGGCCAGACCGGCAAACAGACCAGCCGCAAGCCACAGAACCGGGCCGTTCGTCCTGGCAGCCCGCCACACGAAGGCCATGGACGCAGCACCGAGCAAGATGGCCAGCGGGTCGGTTTTCACCACAGCCGACCAGATCAGCGACAACGGTGCGAAGAGCCAGAGACTCCCCGCCACAGCACCGACCACGACACCCCCGAGACGCACGCCAAACCAGAAGATCAACAGCGCTGTCAAAAGGTTGCAGGTGAGTGGCACGAGTCTGCCGCTCGTCAGGTGCACACCGAACACCTTCAGCGCGCCTGCCAGCACAGCGACGTAAAAGGGTTGCCGCGAACCGTAGTCGGCCACGGGCAGCTGGCCTTCCAGCGCCAGGCGGGCGTCCATCAGGTGGGGGCCCTCGTCGGGATTGATCCAGCGCACGGGGAGCAACGCGGCTCTAAGCGCCAGCCCCACGACAAACAGCAGGGAGAAAACCCAAACGACGCGCCGCTTTCCCGCCAGCTGACTCATCCCGTGAAATCCCTGATTTGCTCCACCACGTAGTCTACCTCGTCGTCGCGAAGCTGCGGGAACATGGGCAGGGACAGGATCTCTTTCGCCGCCTGTTCGGCGACCGGGAAAGCTCCCTCCGTGTAGCCCAAGAAACGGTAAGCTTCCTGCAGGTGCACCGGCACCGGGTAGTGGATCAGCGTCTTGACACCGCGGTCCTGCAGGTGCGTTTGTAACGCATCCCGATCCGGATGCCGGACGACGAAGAGGTGAAACACGTGCTTCCGCCCAGGCGCCTCAACGGGCAGGGACAGGTGAGCCCCCTCCAGGCCGCTCAGGTAGCGCCTGGCCAGATTTCGCCGACGCTCGTTCCAGGCGTCCAGGTGCGACAGTTTGGTCAGGAGAATCGCCGCCTGAACTTCGTCCAGGCGACTGTTGAATCCGACAATCGAGTGGTAGTAGCGCTTCTTCTGGCCGTAGTTTCGCAGCAGCCAGACGCGCTGGGCAAGCTCCGGGTCGTTTGTTACCACAGCACCCCCGTCACCGTAAGCGCCCAGGTTCTTGCTCGGGTAGAAACTGTACGCGGCCACGTCGCCCACCTGGCCGGGGCGTTTGCCGTGCCACTCCGCACCGTGCGCCTGACAGGCGTCCTCCACCACAGGGATGCCGTGGGCATGCGCGATCTCGACGATCCTGCCCACGTCCGCCATCTGACCAAACAGGTGCACCGGCACGATGGCTTTCGTCTTCGGCGTGATGGCTTGCTCCAGCAAGTCCGGGTTCATCAGCAGCGTGTCCGGCTCAACATCCACGAACACCGGTCTCGCACCCGCAAAACTGATGGCCGAAGCCGTCGGCACAGCCGTGTTGGGCACCGTGATGACTTCGTCGCCGTGACCAACCCCGCATGCCACGAGAGCAAGATGCAGCGCCTCCGTGCCAGAGCCCACGCCCACAGCGTGATCCACGCCGCAGTACGCCGCAAAGGCTTCTTCGAAACGCTTCACATTTTCGCCAAGAATGAACCAGCCGGAATCGAGAACGCCCCGAATGGCTGCCTCGATTTCCGGCCGGATTTCTTCCACTTCGCGACGACTGTCGCCGAACGGGACGTTCATGCTAACTCCAGTAGTGTCGCCAGTACTTGCGGTAGTACTCGATCGTTTTGGTCAGCCCCTCGCGCAAGGTCGTCCGGTAGTGCCAGCCAAGCTCCGTACGAATCTTCGTGTAGTCCGCGTAGAAGCTGCCGATGTCGATTCGCTTCTTCTCTTCCGGGAACGGCACAAGTTCGTAGGACCCTCCTCCCGCAACTTCCAGGATCAACTCCGTCAGCTCTTTCAGACTCACCACCTCGTCGCCGCCGAGGTTGTACGTCTTGCCAATGGCAGAATCGTTGGCAGCCGCAAGCAGAAGGGCATCCACAACGTCGTCCACGTAGTTGAAATCGCGCAGCTGCGTGCCGTCTCCAAAAATCTTGATCTCCTTGCCCTCGATCGCCAACCGGATGAACCAGGCAATGAAACCCTGACGGTTGTGCTTCATCAACTGGCGCGGTCCGTAGGTGTTGGTCAGGCGAAGTGTGGTCGTACGGATGTCGTACACGTCGCAGTATAGCAGGTGGTACCACTCGCCCGCCACCTTGTTGATGCCGTTGACGTCGGTTGGACGCAAGGGATGCTCCTCGTCTACGGGCAAGTACTGCGGCTTGCCGTACTCCTGGCGCGTGGCCGCGAAGACAACGCGAATTCCCGGGTTGTTGTGGCGGCAGGCCTCGAGAATGGAGATCTGACTGCGACAGTTGATCTCCAGGTCCGTGAATGGATCCTTCATGCTGTCGATGTGGCTCACCTGCCCGGCCAGGTTGAACAGGTAATCCTGCCCCTGAACCAGGTACTCGATCGAGTAGCGATCCCGCACGTCGGAGACGTTAACCCTGACCTTGTCTTCGATTCCGTGGATGTTGAAGAGGTTGCCGCCGTAGTGCGGGATCAGGCTGTCGACAAGGGTCACCTTTGCGCCAAGCCCAACAAGCCGGTGGGCCAGATTGCTACCAATGAAACCCAGCCCGCCGGTAATCAGAACCTTGCGGTCCTTGAAAACATCCTCGAAGTCGTCAGCGGTTTTCAGTTTGTCGCTTTTTGAGGTGTTCACGCTTCACCACCAGTTTCCACCACAGCTTCAACAAGTCGATGGTCACTTTGAACAGACGCTTGAAATTGAAAAATTGGGATTTCCCGCTGGCCCGGAAGTAGTGGTGCACCGGGACCTCAGCGTAATTGAACCCGTAGTCGGAGAACTTCTTGATCATCTCGACACAGATGGTGCCGGAAGTGGACTCCAGTTCCACCTGGTTGAGAATCTCTTTGCGAATGAGTCGAAAATCGCAGTCCACGTCCCGGATGGGGAACCCAAAAGCGAGTTTGGTCACGTGGTGGTAGATCTTGCCGATGATCACGCGGTGCAGGGGGTCGTTCCGCTTGATCTTGTACCCGTTCACCCAGTCCACGTCGTCCCGCATGAACGGGACCAGCTTTTCCAGCTCGCGGACGTCGTACTGCGCGTCGCCGTCCGTGTAAAACACGAATTCCTTGCGCGCCTCTTTGAACCCGGTGCGCAGTGCACAGCCGTAGCCCCTGTTCTGCGGGTGATGCACCACGCGCACGCGGTCGAAATTCTTCTCCAGAAAATTCAGGACGTCGACCGTGTGCTGCTCGCTGCCGTCGTTGACCAGGATGACTTCGAAATCGTCCGTGACCTTCTCGGCTGTGTCGAGGGCGAGCGCCACCATGCTGCCGATCGTGCCCCAATCGTTGTAAACCGGGAAAAAGATGCTCAGCCCCGGCTTCTTTGTTCGACCGTTGAAGGACCTGGGCTCCGTTTCTGTGGTGGTCCCCTGCTGTTCGACCTCTTCGGCCATCGTGAGAGCCTCCTGCCCGTTTTCCGAAGCGGTTGCCATTCTACCTCTGCTCACCCGCGGGTTTCTCGTCCTTTGCTTCAACGCTGTCCGACGGCACCGGCACAAATTCGTAAATGTGCGCCGAACGCGGACCAATCTCGAGCGCAGCCAGGTGCCGAAAACCGGGACGGCTCTTGCCGTCCGACAACGCGTTCACCAGGAAGATCTTGTAGTTCTTGAAGCGCCAATCGTAGTACGTGTCGCCGACGCGGTAGTGGTGGTGGTAATCCCAAATGACGTACTTGACTCCCTTTTCCGCCAGTTCACGCCGGAACGAGAGCGAATCGTTTGCGGCGAAATTCCTGAGCACGAGCAAGTTCTCGTCCGGAAATCGCTGCGTGTAGTAGGCCACCACAGGCGGTTGAATGAGCACTGCCTTCTCGTTCGGGCGTCCGTTTTCGTCGAGCCATTCCGCGATCAGCCGGTACTCGGCCTTGGCGTAACGGATCTGGTAGAGGTCGTGAGCGGCAAGCTGGCCCCACGGCCACAGGAGCAAGGCGAAAAACGGCAGAACAAGCCACGCCACGGTCCGTTGTCGAAAGAAAAGAACCGTGGCAGCCGCAACCAGCAACAAAGCCCACACGACCGTTTCCGGCAGAGGCAGGCCTTTTCGCCAGAGAAGCGCCAGAAGCAAGAAAACGGTGACCGCGATCGTACTCCATTTCGCTGCAGCCAGAACGCCTCGGCCCAACGCCAGTCTGTCGCCAAACCACTCGCCCGCCTGCACCACTCCAAGCACAACCAGGAACCAGACCACGCCGTTTGCCAGCACCGTGTAATCGTTGATCGTGAAGGGGTAAAGCGAATGCAGTGTCAGGTACCCGAGCAAGTAAAACGCCACCGCAGCGGCGAAACGTCGGTCTTTGAGCCAGAGTGCCCAGAGACCAACCGCAGCGAGCACCACTACGGCCAGAGCCAGAACCAGGCGCAGAGGCTCGGGCGAAAAGTGCGGCACAAGGGCGCCGAGCCAGATCCGCACGAAACCAGCCCCTTCAAAAAGGCGGTTGTGGCTGAAGTACATGCCGTACGGGTTCCCCGCTCCCTCGCGTAGCCGGTTGATGAGCAACCATACCACCAGACCGGAGCCAGCCAGGATGCCAAGTCCAAGCCGCTTCCAGCGTTCTCGGCTGAAGAACAAGTCGCTGGCAGCGAGAGCCGCAACGAGTACAAAACCCTCGTAGCGGGTGAGTGCTGCAAAGAAGGCGGCCAGGTAAGCCTTCTTGTCGCCGCGACTGTGCAAGAGCAAAGCCCCGAGGATCAGCGCAGCTGTGAAAATCTCCGCTTTCGGTTTCACCGCCATCTTAACCGTGATCGGCGAGACAGCCATGAGCCACGCCACCCAGAAAGCGTGCTGCCCCAGATAGCGCGCGGCAAGGCGGTAGAGAAACCAGAGCAAGGCCAGTGCGGCCACGAAGTTGATCGCCTCGGCGGCGTGGAGTTCGCGGTCACGGCCCCGCAAAGGCAACGACACCACCGCAATGGTGGCCGAGTACATCGGCGGACGCTTGAGGTGCTCCGGCAGCGTGAAGTGCCTGTAGGCGATGGCCTTCTCACGGTAGTCGAAAAAGTCGCTGTCGGGCACGTAGAAGTTTCCGGCCCGCAGGTAAAAGCTCACAGCGGCCGCCAGCAACAGCACAGCAAACAGAACCCGGGAAGTCAAGCCTTCCCGCCGAGACGCGAAGTTGTCGAATTCGTCGTTCATTGAATGCGCCGGTTCTCTTACGTCACCAACCTTAATCGTGCTACATTACAAGCCCCGTGGTCTCTTCGTGGGGTAAGCCCGCTTTAGCGGGCGCCTCCTCAAAGAGGCGCACACGCGAAAAAGGCGTTTCCGCTCCCCTTGGTTTCACACGCCCCTCAATCCGAAACCGCAGTCGAATCCTGGCCACTGATCCGGTAGATCCAGATCACTGGCCAGATGTCGTCGCCGGGCTGCGGCCGCAGAGTGACGAGCTTCTCGCCGCTCCGCTCGAGCCAGGCGTAGAAAGCCTGGCGTCGCTTTGCCACTTCCGGGTAACGTTGCAGCACGTGCGGCCACGTGTACTTGCCGCGCGTGAAGCTGTCCACAATCACAAAGTGAACCCCGACCTGCCTCAGGACCTCGGCAATGGGCTCCACGCTCTTCTTCACCCGGCGGTCGCCCTCGGCGTCCAGCACGTGGTACGCGCGGCGGTACAGGCCGCTCGCGAGCTTTTCCGCCTTACGCGGGTCCTCCACGCGCAGTAGCTCCGGGCCGTTTGGCTCCACAGCCAGGCTCTCGCCGTCCGGGATGTTCGCTTCCACCCACTGCTTGGCGCGCGTTCGTGTTTCACGGTGACGCAACTGCCTGTCGAGCGAGAGCGAGAGCACGAACTGCGGGACCACGATCACAGCCACAACAGCCCAAAACGCAGTCGCGCGCAGCCAACGCTTTGCAAAAATGGTGCTAAACGCTACATCCAGCACTCGACCGACCAGGATGACCAGAAACGGCACAAGCGGCAACAAATGCCGCATGGCCTTGTAGTTCAAGTGTCCCAGATAGAGGTACGACAGCACAGGCAGCACGGCCAGAAGGAAATCGCGGCGGTCGCGGGTGAACAGAAACAAAAACACACCGGCGACAGCAAGCACTGTGAAGACCCAGCCCATCGAATCGGGCATCGAGTTTCGCGCAAAGAAGCCGTACCCTGGCGACGTTCCGCCCAGGATGT
>JAADFT010000088.1 GCA_013152765.1 Calditrichota bacterium
GGGAGTGAAACTGACGGACCTGGGGATCGACCTCAAGCGCAGGCTCGCCGGATTCCACGGCTTCCGGGAGCTCGAACTTGGTGTCTGAGCCGAGAACCCAGCGGACGTTCGGAAAGTCCTTCAACGCTTCCGGCCGAAGCTGGCTGAGACAACCGACCAGCGCCACTTCTGCGTCGGGCTGCTCGCGCGCCAGGCGTCGCAAGGCCTGCCGGATCTTCGCCTCGCTGCGAGCGGTGACGGCGCACGTGTTCACCACGACCACGTCCGCCTCTTCGTCGGGACGCACCACGGTCCAGCCGCGCCTTTCGAATTGCGCCGCCAGCATGGCCGATTCCGCCTGGTTCAGCTTGCAACCGAACGTCCGGAAGGCAACCCGCCTCCCGCGATTTTCGCGTCCCGACTGTTTCACCTGCATTCCCGTGTGGAATCAACTGCTGTCCCGTTACGCAAAGAGAGTTGGCGATCCACCAACTCTCTCCTGGAAACAAACAAACGTGTCGTGTTCTTCCACAGCGCCCCGGAAGCCGTTAGCGCTGGGCCAGCTCGCGCTGACCACCCGGGCTGTTCCAACCTCCCCAGGGCGAACCTCAAGCTTCCGTAGCTTCGGCAACCCAGCCCAGATGCGCCGGTGAGTGACGTCGTTTCCCGCGCGCACCTTCGAGGGCGTTGGGCGCCGGTTCCGGGTCGTCAGTTTGTGGAAGCACACAAACAGGAGTGCGCCGGAACGAAGGTCCCGGACACACTCCTGTGTTCTGTCGTGGTCAGTCTTAGCCTTCTTCTTTGCTCTGACCTTCGTCCTCGGCGGCCTCCGAAGTTTCTTCCGAAGCGGCAGCGTCAGCGCTTTCGTCGGATGCAGCCTCAGCGGGCTGCTCAGCCTCGGCCTTCTCAGCCTCTTCTTCGGCCTTCGCCGCTTTGGCTTTCGACGTTTTGCGCGTACGCTTCTTGGGTTTCTCCTCGGCCTCGGCCGCTTCCGGAGCCGGTTCAGCGGCGGCTTCTTCTGCCTTCGCCTCTTCCGGCGCGGCTTCCGCAGCCGCGGTTTCCTCTTCAGCGGCTTCGGTGGCAGCTTCCGTCTCAGCTGCTTCGGTAGCTTCGGCCTCTTTCGGCTCCTCGGTTGCCTCAGCCGCAGCGCCCTCCGGCTCCGCAGCTTCTTCCTGAGCAGCCTCTTCTTTGGCCTCCTCGGGTTCAGCCGCTGCTTCAGCCTCGGGCTTCTCGGCCTCAGCCGCCTCGGTCTGCTCCGCCTCACCCTCAGAGGTTTTGGCTTCCGCTGCCTCCGTCTCCGCCGCCTCGCCTTCGGCAGCTTCCGTTTCAGCAGCTTCACCCTCTGCTGCCGCAGCCTCGGTCTTCTCGGCTTCGGCTTCCTTCGCCAGCTTCTCGAGGGCTCGTTTCTCGGACAATACGATCCGCTTGTTGTCCTTGCTGAACTCGATCACGTACAGATCGAGCTCCTCGCCGAGCTGGTAGCCGTCCGCAGGTTTGTTGATGCCCGTCCGGGCCAGGTGCGACAGGGGCACGAAGCCCTCGACCTCTTCAGGCAGCTCGACGATCAGGCCCTTCTCGAGCAGGCGTACAATCTTGCCCTTCGTCATCGTGCCCGGCAGGTACAGCTCCTCGAACCGGTCCCACGGGTTCGGCATGGTCTGCTTGTACCCGAGGGAAATCCGGCGACGCTGGCGGTCTACACCGAGCACGACCACCTTGACCGTCTGGCCTTTCTCGAGCACTTCGCCCGGGTGGCGAATCTTCTTCGTCCAGGACAGGTCGCTGATGTGCACCAGTCCGTCGATGCCCTCTTCCAGCTCGACGAAGGCGCCGAAATTGGTCAGGTTGCGAACCTTGCCCTCGACAATCGTGCCAACCGGGTACTTCTGTTCGAGCGTTTCCCACGGATCTGGCTCAAGCTGCTTGAGACCGAGGGAAATCTTGCGCTCGTCCTTGCGAACGTTCAGCACCTTGGCCTTGATGATCTGGCCCTCTTTCAGCACCTGGGACGGGTGCTTGATGTGCTGCGTCCACGACATCTCCGAGATGTGGATCAGGCCTTCCACGCCCTTCTCGAGCTCCACGAAAGCGCCGTAGTCGCAAATGCTGACCACGCGCCCTTCCACAACGGAGCCCTCCGGGTACTTGACATCCACGTTGTCCCAGGGGTGTGGCTGCAGCTGCTTCAGACCCAGAGAAATCCGGTCCTTGCTCTCGTTGAAATCGAGAACCATGACCTGGATCTTCTGGTCGAGCTGCACGATTTCCGACGGGTGGCTCACCCGTCCCCAGGACAGGTCGTTGATGTGCAACAGGCCGTCCACACCACCGAGGTCAATGAAAACACCGAAATCGGTGATGTTCTTCACGATTCCTTCCAGAACCTGGCCGCGTTCCAGATTGGCCAGGATCTTCTCGCGCTGTTCCTTCAGCTCGTCCTCGACCAGCACGCGGTGCGACACGACGACGTTCTTACGGAAGTCGTTCAGCTTCACGATCTTGAACGTCATCGTCTGGCCGATGTACGAGTCGAAGTCGCGAATCGGGCGCACGTCGATCTGGGAACCGGGCAGGAACGCGTCCACGCCGCCCAGATCCACGATGAGACCGCCCTTGATGCGACGCGTGATTCGACCCTCGACGATCTCGTCGTTCTCCCACGCCTTCCGCACCTTTTCCCAGGCGCGCATGAAGTCGGCACGCTTCTTGGAGAGAACGAGCTGACCGTCCAGGTCCTCGATGCCATCGAGGAACACCTCGATGTCGTCGCCGATCTTGAGTTCCTCCGGATTGGGGAACTCCTCCAGCGGAATCACGCCCTCGGACTTGAAGCCGATGTCCACTGTGACGCCGCTCTCGTCTACGGCCAGCACTTTGCCGCGGACTACCGTGCCTTCCACGAAGTCCATCATCGTGCTGTCGTAGAGGCGCGCCATCAGCTCGGCTTCCTCAGGCGTGTAGTCGACGTCGGCGGTCTCCTCTTCGAGCGCCAGGATCTTCAGATCCTTCTTGGCACCCGACTTGGTCGCGGTTGCCTTCGTCTCCGTCGCCTCGGCTTCCTTTGCCTCTGGAGCCTGGACCTCACCTCCTTGCTGTTCCAGTTCGGCCTGCGGTTGCTCCTCCGCAGGGTGCTGCAGGTTTTCCTGGTTGCGGACCTCGTCCATTAACTGTTACCTCCTTTTACTCACCCTTTGCGGGCTTTATTTTGAATTCTCGGGGCTTCTCACGTCCCCGAGTTCAAATCGTAGCTGGTACTCGCCAGTCCCAACCTGGCTCAGGTGCTGACGAGATGCTCCACGTAGCGCGCCACCTGCTCGAGCTGCCACGGTGGGGTGGACGCGCTTCCGGAAACCCCCACCGTCTCCGCGCCGGAAAACCAGTCCCGCTGAATTTCGTCTTCCGATTCGATCCAGTGCGACCGGGGGTTCACCGACTTGCAAACGCCGAACAGCAGCTTTGTGTTCGAACTATTTCGACCGCCCACAAAAATGACCACGTCGTGCTGCCTGGCGAATTCACGGACCTGCTCATGCCGGCCCGAAATCGCTTTGCAAATTGTGTTCCGCACCTCAACGGTCTTTACCCGTTCTTCCAAAGCGCGACGCACACGCTCGAAACGTTCCGGCTCGATCGTCGTCTGGGCCATCAGCAGCACGGGGCGGTCGGGATCCAGATCCTGAACGTCCTCTGGCTCCATGGCCACCCACACGCGGCCTTCCACCTGGCCCACCAGAGCGATGACCTCCGGGTGGTGCGGTTTGCCGACAATCACCACCTGGTAGCCACGCTCGAAGTACCGACGCACAAAACGTTGTGAACGTTCCACCACCGGGCACGTGCCGTCGATGATTTCGTAACCTTCAGCACGCAGACGCTGGTAGAGCCCTTTCGGCAGGCCGTGCGCACGCACCATTAGTCGCCGATACGGGGCAACAGCCCTCAAACTCTGCGCTTCGGCCAGCGCTTCCTGGTCGACAAGCTCGATCCCCAGCCCTTCCAGTCGCCGAATCTCGCGACGGTTGTGGATGAGCTCGCCAATGACCGCCAGGTCACCGCCCTTCTGGATCTCCTCTTCCGCCTGTCGGATGGCCCGGCGCACCCCGGGGCAAAAACCCGCTCCGGGGTCAATTTCCACTTTCGTCCTGACCTTCTGAACTTCAGAAACTGTTTCCATCTTCCAGCACACCCGGTTCAGATCACTTCATCGAGAAGCGCTCGTGGCCGAGGCCTCCTGTTCGGCTTCGTAAGCTTCGGCCAGGCGGCGTTCGGCTTCCTTTGCCAGTCGCACAACCTCCGCCACCTGTTCTTCGATGCTCAACCCCGTCGTGTCCAGCTCGATGGCATCGGGCGCCTTGCGCAGCGCCCCCACCGGCCTGGACATGTCCTCCTGGTCGCGCTTCTCGATTTCCTCCCGGATGTCGCTCAGCGGCAAGTTCACGCCTTTGCTAAGCAGCTCTTTGTGCCGCCTCCGGGCGCGTTCGTGCGGTAGCGCAGTGAGAAAGAGCTTCACCTCAGCGTCGGGGAAAACCACCGTGCCGATGTCGCGCCCTTCGGCGACCACACCACCCTGCTTCCCCATTTGCCGCTGTCGCTCAACAAGAATGCGTCGAACCTCTGGGTTGTCCGCAACGGGACCGATGTTTCGGCTCACTTCCGGCATCCGGATGGCCTCCGTCACGTCTTCGCCGTCCAGGAGTACCGTCAGCTTACCGTCCCGCATCACGAGATCAATCTGCGCTTCCTCGGCGAGCTTGGCCACAGCCTCTTCGTCGCGAACGTCCACACCTTCGCGCAGAGCCTTGAGCGTGACCGCGCGGTACATGGCACCGGTGTCCAGGTAAAGGTAGCCAAGCCGCTGCGCCGCCAAACGCGCTGTTGTGCTTTTGCCAGACCCGGCAGGGCCGTCGATGGCAACGATGGGCTTCCGCCGGGACTTCATGCGGCGCTTTCCTCCGGTTTCACTTCCAGTCCAACCTCCCTCCGTAAAGCACGAATCTCTTCAGCCGACAGCAGGCGCCACTTGCCCGGTGGCAACGACCCGAGCTCGATCGGCCCAATGGCCACCCGGCGCAGTTCCACGACCTGGTACCCAAGAGCCCGAAACATCTTCCGCACCTGCCGTTTCTTGCCTTCGTGCAGAACCACCTCGACACGGCGCGGATCGCCGAGCGTTCTGGCCCGGCAGGGCGAAGTCATTCCCGAGTCGATCATCACGCCGCGCTGCAGGTGCTCCAAATCCTCAGCCGAAATGGGCCGGTCGAGTACGGCGTGGTAAACTTTCTCCACGCCGAAGCGCGGGTGAGCCAGACGAAAAGCCAGATCGCCGTCGTTCGTGAGCAGCAGCGCGCCTTCCGTGTCGATGTCCAGACGCCCAACCGGGAAAAGCCGTTGAGGCAGGTCCACCAACTCCACCACGGTGGGGCGCCCGCGGTCGTCCTGGGCCGTGGTCACAACGCCGCGAGGTTTGTTCAGCAACACCACAACGCGCTCGTCTTCGGGCACGACCACACGGCCGTCGACCTCGACCACGTCCACGCCCGGCCTGACGCGGGCTCCGAGGCCCGCGACAACCTCTCCGTTGATCCGAACCCGTCCCTGGCGGATCAGGTCCTCAGCGTGGCGCCTCGACGCAACTCCACACTGGGCGAGGTAGCGATTGATCCGAACGGTTTCCTGCTCACCCCTCACCCGGACTCTCCGGACTGCTCCGCCTCTTCTGCAGGCGCGGGCTCGGCTTCAGCCGACTCGGCCGCTTTGCCGCTGCTTTTCTGGGCTTCGCTTTCGGCGTCGCCCAGGATGGTGGCCGCCTCTCCCGAGGCCAGCAATTCGTCAATTTCTTTCGGCTTCGGCAAATCGTCCAGCGAGTTCAACCCGAAGTAGCGCAGAAACTCCGGCGTCGTTTTGTACAGGAGCGGCCGACCAACCGTGTCTGCCCGGCCCGCGATGGCGATCAGTCGACGCTCCAGCAGCGACTTCAGCACGCCGTCGGAATTCACTCCGCGCACGAAGTCGATTTCCGAACGGCTCACGGGCTGCTTGAACGCGATGATCGACAGCGTTTCCAGAGCCGCGCGCGACAGCCGGGGTCGCGACGTCGTCTTCAGGATTCTGCGCACCCAGCGGCCGTACTCGGGCTTGGTCACGAACTGGTAACCACCCGCCAGCTTCTTGACAAAGAACGAGCGCCCGGTTTCGTCGTACTCGCGGTTGAGCGCTTCAATGGCTTTTTCAATCTGCTTCGGTGTCGAGTCCTCGATGTTCTTCGTCAGCCTTCCAAGGCTGATCGGCTCCTCCGAAGCAAAAATAAGCGCTTCCACAATGGACTTCAGTTCGTCAAATTCCATCGAATCCGCCCTGGTACACCAGCCTGTGTCGGCCGGTCCCCTCGCCCGTCACACCTTCTGAATCCAGATCTCGCCGAACGGTGAAGCCTGGCGAACCTGGACGGCTCCTCGTCGGATCAGCTCCAAAATGGCCACGAAGGTTACCACCATCGTCAGCCGATCGGGAAGTTCGCGAATCAGGTCGGCGAACAACGCGTGCCCCCGCTCGGCCAGGTAGTCGACGACGTACTCGATCTGTTCCTCGACCGTCACCGGAAGCGGCTGAACCGCGTGGTAGTCGCGCTCCGGCGCCCTCTGCATCACCTCTTTGAAGACAGCGATCAGGTCGAAAAGCGACACAGACGGCGCAGGGGGCTCCGAATCGTGGCCGTTCCCCTCGAAGTAAAAAAACGACCGCGGCAACAGGTCGCGGTGTTCCGTTTCGCGCTCTGCCAGCGCCTCGGCCACCGTTTTGAAGCGCTGGTACTCCAGAAGTTTCTGGACCAGCTCCTGGCGGGGATCTTCGTACTCCTCGTCCTCCTCCAGCTCCGGCCGCGGCAACAGCATCTGCGCCTTGATCCGGATCAGCGTGGCAGCCATCAGGATGAACTCGCTGGCCCGGTCCAGGTCCAGATGCTGGATGACGTCCAGGTACTCCAGGTACTGCCTTGTGATCTCCGCGATCGGGATGTCGTAAATGTCGACTTCGTTTTTGCGAATCAGGTACAGAAGAAGGTCCAGCGGACCTTCGAAATTCTCGAGTTGTACCTTGTACGGCATCCCTGCTCCACGGTCAACAAGGCTCAACCTTATTTGGTCTTGCTACTTCAAGGTGCTGGCGCCCTTTCTCCAGCCGAACGCGCTTCGTCGAACGCGCTCTCTGACTTGTTCAGGCACCGAACTCCGGGCTGCTTGCGCCAAACCGAGTCCAACCAGCGGCCCGATGCGCGCGTTTCTGCACGGGCAAACGTGAAGGTCCTCACACCTGGCCCCGGGCCCGTCACGCTGCACCGGCTCAATTCATGAAAAGGTACGGCTTCCAGCGCTCGTCGTACACGCCGATGAGATGCTGGATGAAGAACAGGTGGTTCGGTTTCTTGGGGCGGCGCAAGAGTCGCATGCCCGCTTCCTCTGGCGTGCGGTTGCCCTTTCGGCTGTTGCAGCGTACGCAGGCGCACACCAGATTCTCCCAGGAGTCCGTGCCACCGCGGTCCTTCGGGATGACGTGGTCCACCGTAAACGGGCCCGTGCGCGTGCCGCAGTACTGGCACTGGCGGTTGTCGCGCTTGATGATGTTCTTACGCGTCAGCACAACACGCCGGTGCGGAATCCTCACGTAGCTGACCAGGCGCACGATGCTTGGAACCGGCATCTGAGTGGACACGCTGTGGACCCACAGGTCGTAGCGCTCCACGATTTCCGCTTTACCCAGGTAAAGCAGGACGATCGCCTTCCGAGCCGACACCACGCTCATCGGCTCGTAGTTGCGGTTCAGCATCAAAACCCGTGTCGAAAGTACTCCGTCCATGACCACATCTCAAGCGTTCCGCGCAGGTCCAGCAAGAAATCTAAGCAAAAACTTCAGAAAAACAAAGAGTTTCAACGGCCACGTGATCTAAGGCTTTTCCCGACGCCACAATGTGCACAAGCTGGTTGAAATGCTTCCGTTTGCGAACCCGACCGCTGACGAACGCGAATGTTACCCCAGACCACGAGGTCTGGCGGAGGTCCCGAGGAATTCGTCTTCCCCGGCACAGCTGGCAGGTGCTAACCCGGCGCAAGGAGCCAACGTCCGGGCACGCTCACCGACACTCTGCCTGCGGGACTCAGAACGACTCCGCCTCGTCGATCAGCATGATCGGGATGTCGTCTTCGATCCGGTATTTCAGCCGGCACTTGTGGCAGATCAACTTCTGATTTTTCTCGTCGTACTCAAGCTCGCCCTTGCACTTCGGGCAGGCCAGGATGTCCAGCAGTTCCTTGTCCAGCATGCTCAAACCTCCGTGGCGGAATATTTCGGCGAAGAACAAAACAACTGCGAAGGTGCTTCCCGGTCGTCGCTTTCTCCGAGCTCCCCTGCGCTACACAAGCTCGCCTACTGCTGAAGCAAATCCAGAAACAGCCGCGGCGGCTTCACCGGGCGGCCGTTCAGATTCACGAAGACGTGGGAGGTGTAGCCTGTGGCCAGCAGCTCCCCGTCCCGAAGCACCTCGTAATCAAGACGCAACTTGGGCCGCGGACGTTCCGCAAGGGTCGTACGAATGGTGAGCAGATCGTCGTAGAGAGCCGGACGAAGGTAAACGGCGTTGGCCTCAGCCACCGGTAGTCTGTAACCAGCCTCCTCAAACGCTTTGTACGACAAACCCAACGCCCGCATCAGCTCGGTACGCCCCATCTCGAACCACTCGAAGTAGCGGGCGTGGTGCACAAGCCCCATCTGGTCCGTGTCGGCGTAACGAACGCGCACCTGAATTTCGTGCACAACCGGCAGCCCCGTCGCGTCCTCCTTTCGGTTCGCTTTACTCTTTCCAGAATCCCATTTTGGCGTACTTTTGAATCCGCTGCTCCACAAGCTGCTGAGGCGGAACAGTTTTCAACGCTTCGATTTCCTTCAGGATGGTCTTTTTGACGATTTCGGCTGCGCCGTCCGGATCACGGTGGGCCCCACCAAGCGGCTCCGGCACAATCTCGTCGATGACCTTCATTTCCAGCAGGTCCTTGGGAGCCAGCTTCATCGCCTCGGCTGCCTGTGGCGCCTTGGCAGCGTCGCGCCAGAGGATGGCAGCACACCCTTCCGGCGAAATCACCGAGTACCAGGTATTCTCCAGCATCAGCACGCGGTCGCCCACGCCAATGCCCAAGGCTCCACCACTGGCCCCCTCGCCGATGATGATCACCACAATCGGCACTGGCAGGCGCGACATTTCGAACAGGTTTCTGGCGATCGCCTCAGCCTGGCCGCGCTCTTCCGCACCGATGCCGGGGTAGGCGCCAGGCGTGTCCACAAGGCTCACGACGGGGCGGTTGAATTTGGCCGCCAGTCGCATGGCTCGCAGGGCCTTCCGGTACCCCTCCGGGTGAGGCATGCCGAAGTTGCGGTACAGCTTCTCTTTTGTGTCGCGCCCCTTCTGGTGCCCAATCAGGACGACCGGCTGTCCGTCAATGTGTCCCAGCCCCGTAACGATGGCCGGATCGTCGCCGAAAGCGCGGTCGCCGTGGATTTCGAAGAAATCGTCGAACATGCGCTGGACGTAATCCAGCGTGTAAGGCCGGTCAGGGTGTCGGGCCAGTTGCACCCGTTGCCAGCGCGTCAATTTGGCGTAGATTTCCTGCCGAAGCCTTCTGGCCTTCGCCTCCAGGCGCTCAATCTCCTCCTGCAGCTCCAGATTCTGGCTGTCGGAGAGATCGCGCATTTCCTGGATGCGCTTTTCAAGTTCGACCAGAGGTCGTTCAAATTCGAGGACGAACCCCATCCCGTGGCTCCAAATCGATCATCGAAACCTAAGCTGGCACGTCTTTCCCGGGGCCAAGCATGGAGCGCAACAGGATCTCCAGGTCGACAAGAGGAGAGTAGTTGCGCACGTAGTAAAGGTCGTAGCGTTCCTTTTCTTCCTGTGACAGGCCCTGCGCGCCGTAAAGCTGCACGAGGCCGGTCAATCCGCCTTTGAGAGCGATCCCGTCCGTGCGGGGTTTGCGGTTGCGCTCCCGGCCAACCAGACTCAGCTTACCTGTCAGAACGTACCACAGCAGCGGGTAGTTGCGCAACCACCGCGGCCCGCGGTCCAGGGTTGTCACCGTGAACAGTGAGCCATCCACAGCGTAGGCTTGCTCCTTCCGGCATCTGGCCAGTCGAAACAGGCACGCCACGGCGAACGGCAACGCACCCACGAGCAAGCCGAGCGCCGCCACAAGCACATCCATGGCTCGCTTAATCGCCGGAAAAGGCGGCGAGTAGAGGCGGTACTCCAAGTCGACCATCGGGAGCTGGTCCAGACGGTCGATGCTCGCCTTCCCGATGATCACTTCGAGATTGTCTGGCACCAGCTTGAACGCCGGGCCGCGGCCTGCAGTGCGCGAAATGATGGCCAGAATCTGGTCGTACGAGATCTTGTCGGTCGAGAAAATCACTTCTTCGATTTTCTCGCGCCGAATGATCGCTTCGGCCTCCCGCACAGTGCCGATTACCGGCACGCCCGCCACTCGCTCGCCGACCTCGCTCTCGTCCAGAGTCACCAGGCCAGCCACGTCGAACGCTCCGTCCACGCGGCTTCGAAGGCGCTCGATGATCGTGGCTCCGGAGGTCGCGTCGCCGACGACGAGCGTCCGCCGTCCAAACAGAGACCGACGTACGGCCGAGCGGCGCACCCCTTTCCGCGGCCAGGCAAGCGCCAGAAGACGCCAGCCGGTGAGAAACACCGCGTTTAGCACGCCGGCGTACAGCACCACCGCGCGTGAAAACGCGTACTGCTTGAAAAAGAACGTCAGAGCGGAGTTCACCAGCAGGCCGATGACGACCGCCACACCGGCCCGAACCGCCGAAAAGCGAAACCGCCCGTAGACGCCCGTCGCGTAGAGCGACAGCAACCACACCGTGCTGTAGACGGCGTCCACGAGCAGGTACGAGCGAAAGTGAACCAGACTGCCGAAGCGCAACAGCTGCGCCAGTGCGAGCGACACGTTCATCCAGAACAGATCCAGCAAAGGCAGGGCTACCGCGGCTGCTGCCCGCCCCACCATCGAAATGGCCGCCCGAATCCAGATGGCGACCGTCAGCGCCCACACTGCCAGCACACCGTAGCGCCGGTGGAAGTGCCTCTGCACGAACAGGCGCATGGCCTGGTAGAAGTGGCGCAAGCGGTCCAACTGGCTGCGCTTCCAGCTTTCCCCCTTGAAATGCACCACCTGCGTCTGCGGCACGTAGTAGATCTGCCACCCCGCCTGCCGGGTGCGGTAGCAGTAGTCCAGATCCTCGCCGTACATGAAGTACGACTCATCCAGGTAGCCGACGTCGTCCAGCAGCTCCCGGCGGAAAAGCATGAACGAGCCGGAAATGGCCTCCACCGGGTGCACTTCGTCGGGATCCAGGTACGTCAGGTTGTAGCGGCCAAACAGCCGGCTGCGGGGGAAGAGCTTGCTCAGCCCGACGAGCTTGGTAAAAGCCACCCAGGGTGTCGGGTAGCTGCGACGACACGCCAGTTGCAGGGTTCCGTCCGGGTTGAGCACCTTGCAGCCAACCATTCCGGCGTCACTGTGGTCCCGAAGAAAATCCAGGAGGACGCGGAAGGTGTCTTCCTGAACCAGCGTGTCGGGGTTCAGCAGACACAGGTAGCGGCCATTGGCCAATTTCAAGGCCTGGTTGTTCGCCCTGGCGAACCCGACATTCTCGCGATTTTCAACGAGCCTGACCCAGGGGTAACGGCGGCGCACCATGGCGGCGCTGCCATCGGTGGAAGCGTTGTCGACAACCCACACTTCGGCTTCGATTCCCCGCAGCGCACGCTCCAGAGAGGTGAGGCATTGGTCCAGGAAGTCGCGCACGTTGTAGCTAACGATGACAACGCTGAGTTCGACTTCGCTCATGCCCTCCGCTCATCTGGACGTAACATCTTCGCTGCGAGACACACCCTGGGAAAATCGCGCCCAACTTACGAAAAGTTGGGGTATTTGTCAAGGTAATTGGGGGCTTGA
>JAADFT010000089.1 GCA_013152765.1 Calditrichota bacterium
TGCTTCCGCCGGTTTGTACATTGAAAAGCGTGGTGAAACCGGGGCACTGTTCGTCCGGGAGGTTACGGATCAGCCGATTTTGAACCGTGCTCCGGGGTAGGCGTAGCGCTTTTCGTTTTACAGCGCAGTTCCGGAGCGGCACGCGGTAATTTCGAAATGGAGTAGCTGAATGCCCTCATTTTGGGTCGAGAAAATTCTTGCGGACCTGAATGAACGGCAACGCGAAGCGGTGCAACACGAAAGCGGGCCGCTGATGGTCGTTGCCGGCGCCGGCACGGGGAAAACCCGCGTCGTCACGTACCGGATTGCCTACCTGATCGCCACGAAGCTGGCGCGGCCGGAGGAAATCCTGGCGCTTACTTTCACCGACAAGGCTGCGGCCGAGATGGAGGAACGCGTCGACCAGCTGGTGCCTTACGGCTACGCCAACGTCTGGATCAGCACGTTCCACGCCTTCGGCGACAGGTTGCTGCGCGAATTCGCTCTGGAACTGGGATTGCCCCAGGACTTTCAGGTTCTCTCCGAAGCGGAGCAGGTGATCTTCTTCCGGGAACACCTGTTCGAGCTGCCCATGAAGCAGTTTCGCCCTCTTTCCAGCCCCACCCAGCATATCGGTGCCATTCTGAAACTCATCTCCAGGGCTAAGGACGAGAACGTTTCTCCCGAGGATTACTTTCGCTACGTTGAGGAATTACGCGAACGAGCCGAAGCCGAGCCGAACAACGCCGAACTCAAGGACGAGCTGGATCGACAGAAAGAGCTGGCGGAGATCTACAAGGCCTACCAGGACCTGATGCTGCGCGAGGGCAAAATCGACTTTGGCGATCAGGTCATGTTCTTGCTGCGGCTTCTGCGTGAGAAACCCACAGTGGCGCGGCAAATCAGGCAGCGATTTCGGTACATCCTTGTCGACGAGTTCCAGGACACCAACTACGCCCAGTTTGAGCTGGTCAAGGAGCTCGCACGCGAACACCGGAACGTGACCGTTGTTGCCGACGACGACCAAAGCATCTACAAGTTCCGTGGAGCCGCGATCAGCAACGTGCTGCACTTTCGGCGGGATTTCCCGGACGCGACGGTTGTGGTGCTCACGGACAACTACCGCTCGACCCAGGAAATTCTGGATGCCTCGTACCGGCTGATTCGGCACAACGACCCCAACCGTCTGGAAATCCGGGAGAACTTCGACAAGCGCCTGCGCAGCCACCGGCCTCCTGGACCAGCAGTACAACACCTGCACTACGACACCCAGACGGCCGAGGCGGACGCAGTGGCCGACATCATCCACAAGCACGTGGAGGCTGGAGCGTACCGCTACCGGGACTTTGCCATCCTCGTGCGTGGAAACCGCGACGCTGACGCGTACTTGACTTCTCTCAGGATGCGCGACATCCCGTACCAGTTCTCCGGTAGCCGGGGACTCTACCGTCGCCAGGAGGTCCGCCTGCTGATCTCGCTCCTGCAGGTTCTGTTCGACGTCGACAGCTCTGAGCATCTGTACAACCTGCTCTCGTCTGAGGTTTACAACTTCCCCATGGCCGATCTGAACCGGCTGCTGGCCAGGGCGTACAGGCTGAACATTTCGCTTTTCGACGTTCTGAACGACCCGGATGTTTTCGGTGAAGAGGCCGAAAACGGATCCCTGTCGCCCGAAGCGCAGGCGACGCGGGAAAAGGTGCTCGAGGATCTGCGCTACCTGGTGGAGTTTTCCCGCCAGAGGCCAGCAGGGATGGTTCTGTACGAGTTTCTGGAGAGAACCGGGTACCTCGGTCGGCTGGCGCGCGGGGAAGCTCCGGAGGCTGAAACGAAAATCCAGAATCTGGCGCGTTTCTTCGACATCGTGCGGGCTTTTTCAAACACCGCGCCGGATGACCAGGTGCCGCACCTGGTACGCTACCTGGACCTGTTGATCGAAGCTGGCGACGACCCGCCGACGGCTCCGCTTGAACCAGGTCTGGACGCTGTGAATGTGCTCACGGTCCACAAAGCGAAGGGGCTCGAGTTCCCTGTGGTCTTCATGGTCGGGTTAGTCAAGGACAAGTTCCCGAGTCGCAGGCGTTCGGACCCACTTGAGCTACCAGATGCCCTTGTGCGCGAGGAGGTGCCGAGCGGCGACATTCACCTGCAGGAAGAGCGACGACTCTTCTACGTCGGCATGACGCGGGCCCAGCAGGAACTCTACCTGACCAGCGCGGACGACTACGGTGGCAAGCGCACCAGAAAGGTGAGCCCCTTTGTGCTGGAAGCGCTGGATCGTCGAGAGGCGGATGTTACACCAAGGAAGTCCGATCCCATCGAGGTGATTCGGCGTCACCGTACGGGGCGCGGGGCGACCGCGCCTGCGCTGGAGAAGATCCCGGCGTCGCAGCCGCTGCAGCTGAGCCACATGCAGGTGGACGACTACCTCACGTGTCCCCTGAAGTACAAGTACATCCACATCCTTCGTGTGCCGCTGCGACCGCACCACACGATCATCTACGGCAAAGCCATCCACGAGGCCATCCAGGAGTACAATCGTCGGAGGCAGGCTGGGCTGCCTGTGAGCTACGAGGATCTGCTGGCTCGTTTTGAAGGGGCGTGGCGAAACGAAGGCTTCCTGAGCCGGGAACACGAGGAGCAGCGCCTGCAGGCTGGCCGCGAAGCTTTGCGGCGTTTTTACGAGCGGGAGCAGGCGTCGGAAAATGTACCAGCCTACGTGGAGCAGGAATTCGCTTTCTGGCAGGGCAAGAACAAGATCACCGGTCGCTGGGATCGGGTCGACGAACGGGATGGACAGGTGGTCATCATCGACTACAAGTCGTCCGAAGTACGCGATCAGAAGAAGGCCGACGAACGTGCGCGCAACAGCCGGCAGCTCGCCATCTACGCCATTGCGTACGAGCGCCTGTACGGTCGCATGCCGGACGTGCTCGAGCTGCACTTTGTCGACACGGGACTTGTGGGCAAAACCGAGCCGAAGCCCAGGAAAATCGAAAAGACGCTCGAGGAAATCGAGCAGGCCGCTGAAGGCATTCGCAACCGCGAGTTTTCGCCCACGCCGAGTGAGTGGGATTGCCGCTACTGCCCCTACAACCGGATTTGTCCGGCCACGGAGACGAAGGTTTAGCGGGAAACTCGGTAGAAAGTTCAAGGGGCATCAGGGACGCAGCGAACGCAGAGACCCAAGCGAAGAAGGTAGTGATTCGCTGGAGCAGCGGCGTTCAGGGGAAGTGGGCCTGTTGTTCTGTCCAGCAGGTTGGACGACCGAAAAGGCTGGCGTAGCAGCTGTAGGACAACGACGAACGGAAAGTCGATGCGTTGTAACTTTGTTCACGACGCTTTTCGTGGCTGCTCCTCGAGTACGCGTACTTTGCCTTTTCGGGGCGTGTTGTTGCGGCTCCGAATGAACCAGGAATTTTGAGTTCTTCTAAGCCTACTACGTCACATTTGCCTCGAGAAGGCAAGAAGGGCAATTCCCCCGCCCGGGGATCAAATCCCCGGGCTACCTTGGGAAGACGCCCGCTGAAGTGGGCTCAGCTCGGGAAAAACCGCAGGCATTCTGACGTGACAGAATTAAAGAAATGGCGAAAAGCTTTTTCGGACCAGGGAACCGCGGGAGCAGGAAGAACGCAGAGGGTTTCCAAGGAACACAAGCATCGTCCCGTCAGGAGTAGCAGGGTAGACTGCATGAAACGATCTGACCCCGGCTGGGAAAGCCCGTTGAAACCAGGAGGAATGCCAACCGGTTGGGAGTTTGCGTTGGTGAGCCGTTGGGGTTTCGCTTAATGCTGGAGCTCGACAAACACCGGGGCCCCGGAGCGACTCTAACAGTCTCCGACCAAGACCCTGCGTCCTCTGCGTCGCTGCGGTTTAACGTCACTTTTTCAGGAATCTTCTAAGGGCCAGAGCTAAGAAATGAGCGACAGCGGCAACATCGTGTTTGTAGCTGGCGTCGGCATTTTGTTGCTGACGTTGCTGGTCCTTGTCTGGCGCCAGCGACGTGCCCTTGCGCGTTTGGAAGAGAAAGTTGGCGATGGGTCCGTGAATCTGCTGGCGGAGTGGCTTCGGACGATGGACAGTAACCTGCGCCAGCAAACGGAAGCCGTGAACCGCACGTTGCAGCGCACAAATCAGGCGATTTCGCAGCGACTCGACGCGGCGGCGCAGTTGATCAGCAGCGTGGGGAAAGAGGTCGGGCAGGTCAGGCAGATCGGGCAGCAACTCAGCAGTTTCCAGGAAATGTTACGGGCACCGAAATTCCGGGGGAACCTGGGTGAGGAAATCCTGCGCGACCTGATCGCGCAGGTGTTGCCGCGGGACGTGTACGATTTCCAGTACCGTTTTCGCAACGGGCTGGTGGTGGATGCAGTTGTGCGCACGGAGTCGGGACTAATCCCGATCGACTCCAAGTTTCCGCTGGAGGCGTTTCAGCGCTACGGGCGCGCGGAAGACGAGCGGGAGAAAGAAGCGGCGTGGCGAGAATTCCGGCGCAGCTTCAAGCAGCACGTTGACGCTGTGGCCAGCAAGTACATCATGCCCGGGGAAGGCACGGCACCGTTTGCTCTGCTCTACGTGCCGTCGGAGGCCGTTTACCACGAAATCGTGTCGCGTGGCACCGAGTTGATCCGGTACGCGCGCGAAAAGGCCGTGTTCGTCGTGTCGCCAAATGGGTTCTACTACTTCCTGCAAGTGCTCCTGCTCGGTTTGCAGAGCCAGCGTGTAGAGGAAGCGGCGCAGCAAATCCTGGAGACTCTGGCCGCAATCAGGCGAGAGAACGAACAGCTTGGTGACGCCCTGCGTACCCTCGAGGGACACCTGAACAACGCCCGTGGTGCCCTGGACCGCGTTCGGAGTCGTCAGGAGAACTTCGCCCGCCTGCTCGAAGCGGCGAGGCACGTGCCCACCAGTTCAGGGACCACGAAGTCCACACCTGAGCACATCATCCGCAGGGCAGCTTCCTCGTAGGAGCGAGCAGCTACCACTGTCCGGGTACAGCCTGTGGGTCTCCGCTGTACGCTGTTTCGGAGACGGCACTGGCGTTTCGGTCAGACGGAGGCGAAAGATTCCCCAGCCGCTGCTCCTTCCTGTGCCATTTCGCCGTCCGGCCACAGCCCTTTCGGCACGGGTTGGCCGGTAGACCGCAACTTGTAGCGGGCGCACGTCTCGTACGTCCCTTTGCAGAACGCTGCCACCAGAGCGCGTTTCGTCCCTTTTAGCTTAGCAAATTCGTAGAACGGGCATCCCGCCAGATAAGGGCATTCCCTGACCATCGGCTTTCCTCCTCATTCCACTGGTCTAACCCTCCGCCTTTTCATCGGCTCTTTGGCCTGCCACTTGAGTGCAGAAGGCCTGAAAAATAACACGGCAGACGAATTTCTCGACCGCCTGGGGCGCGGGTGAAATGTTCGGCGAGTTCTGGTTCGAGAATGTGGAGGAACCAGCACGGGCAGGTAAAATCCCGCTTGCGCCATTTCCCGGCAGACGTCACCCGAGGCGCTTCTGGAATTTGGCCACGCTGAAAGCGAAAATGGCGAGACCGAAAGCCGTCATGGGTACGGCATCGATCCACAGGTAACGAAGCGTGGATCCTTTCTGGAAAATGTCGCGCGTGATGGACATGAAGTAGCGCATCGGGTTGAGGTAGGTCAGCTTCTGCAGGAAAGCGGGCATGTTGGCAATGGGGATGAAGAAGCCGCTCATCAGGAGCATGAAGACCATCAGGAACCAGGCCACGAACATGGCCTGCTGCTGCGTGTGGCTGAGAGTCGAAATGAAGACGCCGAGTCCCAGAGTGGTGAAAAGGTAGGCAAATCCCAGCACGGCCAGGAGCGTGTAGCTGCCTGCCATGGGGATCCGAAAAACAACGACGGCAACCGCGGTGACGCCAGCCAGCTCCACGTACGAGAGGATCAGGAAAGGCAGCAGCTTACCGGCGAGGAGCTGGTGCTTTTTCAGGGGCGTGACGAGAAGTTGTTCCAGCGTGCCGATTTCCTTTTCGCGTACTAAACTCATGCTGGAGAGCATCATGGGCAGGATCGTGAGCAGCACCACGACCAGCCCCGGCACCATGAAGCGCTGACTGCTGAGCTCAGGGTTGAAAACCATCCGCTCTTCCATGGACACCAGGTGGAAATTCGGCGGGGACCAGATGTGCGCCGGGTTGCTTGCGTACTCGAGACCGAAAGTGCGCAGGATGCCCGCCGCGTAGCCAAGCCCGACACCGGCGCTGTTGCCATCCACGCCGTCCAGGACTACCTGCACGGCCGGTTGATTCCCTCTAATCAGGTCACGGGAGAAGTGGCTCGGGATGACCACAGCAACCTGCGTTCGCCAGCTCTTCATGTCCGGCTGGATGCTGCTCGGGTCCCGCGAGACATCGATGACGTCGAAACGGTCGGTGTGCGCGAAAGCGCGCACGATTTCGCGACTGACGGCGGTGTTGTCCAGGTCCACAATCGTGGTCTTGAGGTGTTTCACCTCAGTGGTGAAGACAAACGCGAGAATGAGGAGCTGGATGAGCGGCACCAGAAAAATGAGCGCTACCATCGGTGGGTCGCGAAACACCTGCTTGAATTCCTTCCGGGTCATGAACAAAATCCGGCGCATCTCAGCCCTCCAGGGTCAAACTGAACCGGCGCGCTGCCACCACCAGGAAGACGAGTGTCATCAGCACCAGTGCCAAACTGGGCGCTACAAGCTGCTGCAGGGTGCTGCCTTTGAGCAAAATGCCCCGGATGATGAGCAGGTAGTAGCGGGCCGGGACGATGTAGGTTACGAGCTGCAACCATTTCGGCATCGAGGCGATTGGGAAAATGAGTCCGGAAAGCATCAGAGTTGGTAGCAGTGTGGCCGTTTGGGCAGCCATCATGGCCACCTGCTGAGTTTTCACGCGTGTCGAAATCATCAGGCCGAGGCTGAGGGCTGCCAGCACGTAGAGGAACGTGAGCAGGGTGAGCAGACCGAGGCTGCCCCGGAAGGGCACGCGGAACAACCCGTAACCAAGCAGCAGGATGATGGCGGCGTCCGCCAGGGCCAGCAAGATGTAGGGAATGACCTTGCCGATGATGATCTCGCGCGGCTGAATCGGCGAAACCAGGATCTGCTCCAGGGTGCCGGACTCCTTCTCCCGTGTGATAGCGACGCTGGTGAGCAAGGCGGAGATCATGACGAGAATCATGGCCACAATGCCAGGCACGAAAAAGAAGGAGCTCTTCATGTCCGGGTTGAAAAGGACGGTGCTGCGAATCTCGAACGGCACCGGCAGTTTGCCGGACCGTTGGGCGTTGAAATCGAGGAAAACC